>JBARCY010000089.1:0-6613 GCA_049794595.1 Candidatus Acidiferrum sp. | reverse complement strand
GCCTTCTTAATTTCGTCGGACACTTCGTAAATAATCGTATGCGACCGGATGTCCACATGTTCCTGCTGCGCAAGCTCCAGCGCCTTGCGGTCCGGCCGAATCCCAAACGCGATAACAATCGCTCCGGACGCCGACGCCAGAAGCACGTCGTTCTCTGTGACTGCCCCCACTCCAGACCCGATAATCTTCAATTTCACCTGGTCCGTCGAAAGTTTTGGCAACATCTCGCTGAGCACTTCCACGGAACCTTGCACGTCCGCCTTGATGACAATCCCCAGTTCCTTCACGTCGCCGGCCTTCAGCTGCTCATGCAACTGATCCAGCGTAATGCGCGCCCCGCTCGTACGCGCCATCTGCGCGTCGCGTTGCTTGCCCTGCCGGTATTCCACGATGTGCCGCGCCTTGGCTTCCTCGGTCACCTGGAAATGGTCGCCGGCTTCGGGTACGCCCTGCAAGCCCAACACTTCCACCGGCGTCGATGGCGGCGCATCCTTGATGGCTCGACCGCGATCGTCAAACATCGCGCGCACCTTGCCAAACACCGCGCCGCAAATGAAAAAGTCTCCCGAGTTGAGTGTTCCGTTTTGCACCAGCACCGTTGCCACCGGTCCGCGTCCCTTATCGACACGCGATTCCAGCACCGTGCCGCTAGCTGGCGCGTCCGGATTGGCCTTCAACTCTCGCAAATCGGCAACCAGCAAAATGGTTTCCAGCAGCTTGTCGATACCCTTCTTCTGCTTCGCTGATACTTCCACAAACTCCGTGTCGCCGCCCCACTCCGCGGGAACAAGGTTCAAGTCCGAAAGCTGGCGCTTCACGCGTTCCGGTTGCGCTTCCGGCTTGTCAATCTTGTTGATGGCCACGATGATGGGCACCTTCGCCGCTTTCGCGTGATCGATCGCTTCCTTGGTCTGCGGCATCACGCCGTCGTCCGCGGCCACCACGAGAACCACGATGTCCGTGACTTTCGCGCCCCGCGCGCGCATCCGTGTAAACGCCTCATGGCCTGGCGTGTCCACAAACACCACGCTGCGCTCGTTCACCACCACCTTGTAAGCGCCTATGTGCTGCGTAATTCCGCCCGCTTCGCCCGCCGCCACGTCCGCCTCGCGAATCGCATCCAGCAAGCTCGTTTTTCCATGATCAACGTGGCCCATCACTGTCACCACCGGCGGCCGCGTCTTCAAACTTTCCTTGGTCTCTTCCTTCGCGACTTCCAGCACCATCTCTTCTTCGAGCGAAACCACGTTCACCACTCCGCTGAACGCTTCCGCGAGCGTCGTCGCCGTCGGCACATCCAGCGCCTGATTGATGCTGGCGAAAACTCCGCGATCGAGCAGCGTCTTCAAAAGATCCTTCGCGCGCACATCGAGCTTTTCCGCGAGCTCTCGGATCGTGATCCCTTCCGTAATCGTTACTTCGCGTGGCGGTCGCGGTTCCGGCGGCGCAATCGCTGCTGCCGCTGAACGCCGGTCCCCTGCTCCGGGACGCTGCCGCGTCGGGTGCAGTTTGCGCTCGCCCTCAATCTCACGTTTATCAACAACCGGCCTCTGCCTCTGCGTCGGCTTCCGCGTATAAAGCGGCTTGCCCGGTTCCGCCTTCGGCGGCATCTTCTCCGGCAGCGGCGGAAGCATTCCTGGACGTCCTGGCATGCGCGGTCCCGGCCGTGTCCCCGTCGGCATCGGCCCGCGCCGCTGTTCAAAAGGTCGATTCGCTGGTGAACTCCCGGTTCCTCCAGGGCCTCCGGACCTCGGTGTGTATGGCCGCCCTTGTCCTCCCGGCTGCATTGGCCGCATCGGCTGTCCGGGCCGTGGTCCGCCGGTTCGTTGTCCACTTCCCGACGTCGTCCCGGGCACCGGACCGCGATTCCCAGTCGGCAATGGCCGAGCAGCCGCACTTGGGCGCGCTCCCGGAGCACCGGGTGCCGCAGCTGCAGGACGAACAGAAGACTGCGCCCCAGCTGGCACCGCTGGTCGTAGTGCAGCCGCGCCTGTAGTCGGCTGTCCTCCAGTTGCAGGAGGACGAATCGGTGTTGGCGCAGGCGGTCTCGTCGACGGAGTTGCAGGTGCCACCGGCTTCGCGGCCGGCGGGGCTACCGCGTGTGTTATCGCAGGAGTAGGCGTGGGCGCCTTCGGAACGACTGGCGCAACAGCCGGCGCGACTGACGCCGGAGCGGCTGGCGGTGCTGGAGCGACGGGTCTGGCAGCGGGCGGCGCCGCAGGCGACACGGTCGGCGCAACATGTACGGCGCTCGGCTCCGCAGGTTTCGCAGCCACGCTCGACGCCGCTGCCACCGGGGCTACCGGAGCCGTCGGACGCATCCTCGCAGCCCTGGTCGCCGCATCCTTCGCTTCTTTGTCAGCTTTGGCGGCCGCTTCCGCTGCAGCCTCAGTCTCCGCCTGGCCTAAAATATTCTTGCGAACCTTTTCCGCGACATCTTCAGGGATCGAGCTCGAGTGCGTCTTCTTTTCCGTCACTCCGTACCCGGGCAAAAGGTCAATGATCGCCTTTGCCTTCACCTCGAGTTCCCGGGCCAACTCGTTGATTCGAACTTGATTTGCTTCGCTCATGCGTCCTATCGACCGTTCTTCGGTCAAAAACTCCATCGGCCCCAACTTCGCCGTGGCCAATCCTTAATTATGGTCGTGGCTCTTCCTCTGCCTTCGCTCCGCCCCCGGAGTGCTCACCCGCCGGCTCTTCGCTTTCCGCTGGTGTTGTCCCCGGTGCCGCTGCAGCCGTCGCCGCAGCCGAGGCTTCATCCTCCGCCGCTGCATTCTCCGGAGTCTCTTCCCCAACCGTAGCTTCCGCGGAATCCTCCGCACTATCAGCGCCCGCTTCACCCTCTGCCGCTACTCCTTCGCCTTCCGCGGCTACCGTTTCGCCTTCCGCCGCCATATCGTCCGTGTTCTCTCCAGTTGGCGCAGCCGCTGCCGCCTCCGCGCCGCCCTCATAGAAGCGGTTCACCGCCTGATAAATCTTGTCCACCATCTTCTCGCCGATTCCCGGAATTTCCATCAACTGCTCCGGCGTCATCCCCGCGAGCTTCTCGAGGTTCGTGATTCCCGCCGCCTCAATCTTTTCAATTGTCTTCGGTCCCACGCCCGCCAGCACCGTCAGCGGCGTCGCTGGCGCCGTCAACGCCGTCATCTGCTCTTCAATCTCTTGCCGCTTCTCTTCTTCGCTCTTAATATCAATATCCCAGCCGATCAACTTGCTCGCCAGCCGGACATTCTGCCCCTTCTTCCCAATCGCCAGCGATAGTTGCGAATCCTCGACAATCACCTCAAGCTTTTTATTTTCCGGGTCGGTGATCTGCACCCGCGTCACTTTCGCCGGGCTCAGCGCCTTCTGGGCAAACGCCACCGTCTCTTCGCTGTACGGAATAATATCGATCTTCTCTCCGCGCAGTTCCCGAATGATGGACTGCACCCGCATCCCCTTCATTCCCACGCACGCGCCCACCGGATCGACATCCTTATCCCGGCTAGCCACCGCCACCTTCGTCCGCTCCCCAGCCTCCCGCGCCGCAAAACGAATCTGCACGGTCCCGTCGTAAATCTCTGGCACTTCCATCTCAAACAATCTCTGCACCAAACTGGCATCCGCGCGCGACACAATCACCTGCGGCCCTTTCGCCGCCCGATCCACCATCTTGATCACCACGCGCAGCCTCTCGCCGATGTTGTACGTCTCCAGCTTCGACTGCTCCCGCTTCGGCAATCGCGCTTCCGTCCGCCCCATGTCCACAATCAAATCCGGCCCTTCCGCGCGCTTCACAATCACCGTCACCAATTCCCCCACGCGCGTGTGGTACTCGTTGTAAATCGTGTCCCGTTCCGCCTCGCGCACTTTCTGCAGAATCACCTGCTTGAACGTCTGCGCCGTAATTCTTCCGAACGCCTCCGTCGACTTCGGCCCAATCACTTCCGTCCCAATCTCCGCCGCCGGATTCTTTTTCTTCGCCTCCGCCAGGCTCACTTCTTTCTTCGGGTCGGTCACTTCCTCCACGACCGTATGCACCGAATACACATCCACTTGCCCGGTCTCCGGATTGAACTTCGCGCGCAAATCCTCTTCCGTCTTGTAATGTTTCCGCGCCGCTACCACCATCGCGTCTTCAATCGCGGACACCACCACGGTCGTCTCGATGTGCTTCTCGCGGCTCAACATCTCAATTTGTTGATAGAGCAGGTTCGCCATGTATCTTTCCCGGTCGTTTCCCGTTCCTAATTCTCGTTCCTGAACTCTCTCTCGCTCTTAAATCGCTTTCTCTCTTAAACTCTTCCTTCTTTATTTCTTCTCTGCGCAACCTCTGCGTACTCTGCGCCCGCGTTTACCCCGACCCGGTCGGGGCGTTATCTTTTCTCTTCGTTCTTTCTACTCACTCTTCACGACCCACTACTCACTCTCTTCTAAATCTCCACCATCAAACTCGCCTTCCGTATCTTCTCCAACGGCAACTCCACCACCCTCGCCGCCTTCCCCTTCAACTCCATCCGCACTTTCCCATCCACAATTCCCGCCAGCCGCCCCTCAAAATAATTCATCTCTTCCAACGGCTCGGTCGTCGAAATCTTCGCCATCCGTCCGCGAAACCGTTCGTACTCCGCCGGCTTCCGCAAAGCCCGGTCCATTCCCGGCGAGCTCACCTCCAACGTGTACCCCGCCGCCCCCGGTATCAGCTCTTCCACATCCAAAATCACGCTCAACTGCTGGCTCACTCGCTGGCAATCCGCGTGGCTGACTCCCAACTCCCCGCCCTCTCGCGCCTCCGCTCCCGCCAACACCGTTCCTGCCGCGTCCGTCATCGCCGCTCCAGCTTTCGGCACACGGTCGATGCTCACTCTCAGGAAGCGCTGCTTCCCGACTTTCCACTCAACATCAAATATTTCTAGCCCTTCCGACCGTGCCACACGCTCGGCGGCTTCCCGAATTTTTTCCAAATCCAACCAGAGACTCCCCAAGTAATGCCGGTGTCCGCTGCACTCCAACCGGCCCAACAAAAAAGTGGGCTTGCGCCCACCCATCCGTGCGACCCGCTTCAGAGCGAAACGACAGTATATTCTGCCCTCAAGTCAAAAGCAAGATACGCCCCCATCACGCGCCGTTTCCTTGTAGGGGCACGATACATCGTGCCCTCTTCTCCGCGCCCTTCCGTTGACTCCACTCCTCCTCACCCCGTCCACCTCCGCCCCTTCGTTGTCATCCTGAGCGCAGCGAAGGACCCCGGCAAAATCACACCCACATAAAAATCACCGAGGCTAGCCACCCTATTTCCCCATAGGGGCACGATACATCGTGCCCTCTTTCTCGGTCCCCACCCGTCCCACCGACCGCCATCCCCCTGCAAACGATGCCAACTCTGCCCCTTGGTCCCCAATCCACCCGTCCCCGTTCACGCGTGATACAATCCCCCTATGGGAGTGATCATCAAGAATCCGGAAATTCTCGGCGGAGCCCCCGTCTTTCGCGGAACGCGGGTGCCGATCCAGACACTCTTCGACTACCTTGAAGGCGGAGAAACACTCGAAGACTTCCTGGAAGGATTCCCCACCGTCTCCCGCGAATCAGCCATCGCCGCCCTGGAAGAAGCAAAACACCTCCTCCTAGCGCGTCCCTAAATGCGCATTCTGATCGACGAGTGTATCGATGAGCGGCTCCGCAGCTTTCTGCACGGCCAAGATTGTCAAACCGCCCGCTACGCCGGATTCTCCGGTCTGCAAAATGGTGAACTTCTCGCGGCAGCCGAAGCCGCCAACTTCGATGTCTTCCTCACCGTGGACCAAGGGATCGAATACCAGCAAAATCTAACGGCCCGCAAAATCGCCATCGTCATTTTCCGCGCCAAGTCGAATCGCCTGAAAGACCTGTTGCCTCACGTCCCCGCCTGCCTCGCGCACATCGCATCTATTCAACCCGGCCAGATCGTCAGAGTCGAAGGCTAGCTCCCCCGTTTCGCAGCCACGCGCCCCCGCCCTCCCTCATTGTCATTCCGAGCGTAGCGAGGAATCTGCTTTTTCTCCCACCCACCTTCCCCACCGCATCCAAACCGCATACAATGTAATCAAATGTAATCAGGAGGCCGCAATGCCGTCTCAAAAGATCCTCACCCTCCGCCTGGATGGCCAGCTCACCAGGAAGCTGGACAAACTCGCCAGTGCCACCCGCCGCTCCCGCTCCTTCCTGGCCGCCGAAGCCATCCGCGACTACGTCGCCCTCAACAGTTGGCAAATCGATGAAATTCATAAGGCGCTCGCCGAAGCCGATCGCGGAGAGTTTGTGACCGAAAGCGAAGTAAAGCGTGTGGCGAAGAAGTGGGCTCGCCGTGCGCGTTAGATGGCTGCGCGCCGCGCTAGCCAATCTCGAAGCAGAAGCTGACTATATCGCCGAGGACAACCCCGCCGCCGCAGACCGCGTCGTCCAGCGGATTTTTCGCGCTGTCGCCCTCCTCAGAAAAAATCCCGCCATCGGCCGCCCCGGGCGAGTTCCCGGCACGCGCGAACTGGTCGTCCCCAACACCCCCTACATCGTCCCCTACCGCGTCCGCGCAGACACCCTCGAAATCCTCCGCGTCTTCCACGCCGCCCGCAAATGGCCCCACAAGTTTTGAAGC
>JBARCY010000088.1:0-31551 GCA_049794595.1 Candidatus Acidiferrum sp. | reverse complement strand
CTTCGAACCAGAGGGTCGGGAGTTCAAATCTCTCCGGGCGCGCCATACATTTCCAAATCTCTTCCGCAGATTCTCCTCACCAAATCGTCTGGACAGTTTTTGATCGGCGGATCTCTCGGTCGGCCGTGATCAGCGGTAATCCCTCGACCAGTGCGGTGGCCGCAATAAGTCGATCGGCCGGATCTTTCGGATAAGTTGTCGGAAGTCCCAGGATGCGAGCGCACGCGCGGCTAGTGATTGGAAGAACCGCGAACCGAGTCTCCACTTCCTGCAGAAAGGATTCAAGGCTAATATCGAGGGCGAACCGGCCTTTATTCGCAAGCGTGGCCAATTCCAAAAGAGTGATACCAGAGATGGCCAAGCCATCTGCGTTCTTGCGCGCCTCGTCGATGGCGGACTTGGCCCTCGCGGAAAGCCGGGCCTGGTCAAACGCCAGCCAAAGCACTACATGCGTATCCACCAAAATCAATAGAGGTGGCCCCATTCCTCGGGAGTAAGTGCGGGTGAAACGACGTCCCCAGTAATGCGGCCCTTGCCCGCAAGGAACCCAAAGATGTCATCACCCTTTGGCTCGACGGGAACAAGCTTTGCCACCGGTTTGCCGCGCTTTGTTATGACCACTGTCTCGTGCTTGGCCTGAACCTCGTCCATAATCGCGAGACAATTAGTTTTGAAGTATCCCGCCGCGATTTTCTTCATCTCGAGCTCCAGAGCAACTATGGTCATTATACCATGGTCATATCTGGACGCCGGCGCCAACTAGCCGGTTCGACGCGGCCAGCCTCACCTCCTGGCAGCGCTGCGGATTCTTGTTCGGACCCTCCCTCCCGCCTTGCCGCGCGGGGCATCGATGGCGCGCGCCACCGCGCCGTGAGGCAACTGTCTGGCAAGAGCTTTCGGCGCGGCCAATTGCCAAGCTGCCGTCAAAGCGCGCCGCATCGTGGTTTTTTTGACGGCTTTCAGATTGACCCGCGTGCAGCCCTGCCGTCCCCACGCGCCTGTTTCTGGAGAGAAAGCCGATGGCTCAACGCTCACGAGCATCTCTTGCTCGACGGGCGTGACCTTCACCATGGCCCGGTCCGTATTCGCGTACCCAAGTGTGGCGAAGATTTTGCCCGCGACGCGAAAGTCGGGGTGGTTCATGTGCGCGTGCTCGGCAGTCTCGGGAAAACTCAGTGCCATTTTGCGAAACTCGTTGGGTGTCATCGCATTCCCCCTGGTCTGCAGCTGTTTATGACAGCACGAAAAGCTTGCCTCGACAACGGCTTTTCGGAGCACCGTCATCTCAATGCTCGCGGCGCCTTCACGCTTGCCTCGGCCGAGGTCATAAGGCGCAGCCGAAGAATTACTGGCATAATGCCAGCGGTTTAAGTTCGGATTTCACAATGGAGCTCCAATTCCAACTTTGGAAACCGAGGACAAATGAAAGCGGCCGTATTACATGAACTAGGAAAACCGCCTCGCTGCGAAGACTTTGCTGAGCCCTCAGCGGCCCAAAACGAAACCATCGTGCGGGTCCGCGCGGCCTCTCTGAAATCCGTGGACAAGCAGCTCGCCAGCGGCACGCATTATGCCAGCCCGCGCGAGCTTCCAGTCATCTGCGGAACCGATGGCGTCGGCACTCTCCCAGATGGCACGAGAGTTTTCTTCGGCGGGCCTCGCCGTCCCTTTGGCGCCATGGCGCAGCGTACTGTTGCGCCCGCAGCGTTTTGTTTTCCCTTACCGGACGGTCTCGACGACGTAACCGCCGCGGCGCTCCCCAATCCCGGCGTCTCCGCTCTGCTCGCGCTCGAATACCGCGCGAAAGTGTTGAAAGGAGAGACCGTTCTCATCCTTGGCGCCACCGGCGTAACCGGAAAATTGGCCGTGCAGATCGCCAAGCTGCTTGGGGCCGGCCGCGTAATTGCCTCGGGCCGAAACGCTCAAGTCTTGGAAAAACTCCGCAATCTGGGTGCTGATGCGATCATCCAACTCGATCAGCCTGCCGAAGAGTTGAAGAAGGCCTTCGCGCACGAGGCCGGCGAAGCTGGCTTCAACGTCGTCATTGATTACGTTTGGGGCCGGCCCACCGAAGTCCTTCTCGCCGCTATCACGCGCCCCGAATTCGCCGTTGTGAATCCCGAGACGCGCCTCGTCCAAGTTGGCGAGAGCGCCGGCCCCACCATCTCGCTCCCCGCCGCCGTGTTGCGAAGCACAGCACTCACGATTCTGGGTACCGCCGGAATCCCATCGCGCGATGTTCTTGTCGCTGCGATGCAGCAAGTCCTGGACTGGGGCGCGAAACGCGCCCTCCAAATCGAAGCCGAATCCGTTCCTCTCTCTGAAATTGAAGAAGTGTGGCAGCGCTCCGATGCTGCTGGCCGTCGCCTCGTCGTCATTCCCTGAGTCAACGCCCATTCCCTAAATCATTGTTTGCGCGTGGCTGCACTCGCTCCGCCTTGCCCGCAGGATTCACTCGTACAAATCTTGTTCTACCTAGCGGAGTTACGGTTTGGGGGGATTCGTGGTGGACTGTGGAGCGGTCGAGGACGATGGCTCCGGCGAAGAAGGCTTAGCCGAATGCCACGCGACGCCGTATTGCGCTAGGAGAGAAATGGCATAGCGAATCGGGACCGCCGCGCCCGGAGTGTTGGTAGGCAGCGCGGCTGGCTTGACCGACGTGAGCGGAACGCCGCGCAGCCAAAGGCCCTCGACGAGGCCAACGGCCGCGTGCGAATTGAGAGAGAGAACCGGCGAGCCGCTTTGTCCTTGGACGACGGGATGGCTCAGCAGGAAAACCTCCGCGGCGGGGCCCGCGCTATCGAGTTTCGTGGTTTCGTAAGAGAGCACCGTTCCCGGCGACGTATCTTCACGCTCGTACTCGAAACTCTCCGCGTGCTGTAAACTTTTGGGATGGAGCGAAAGCGCGAGAACAGATTCGCCACGCACGGCTGCCTCGGAGTCCAGCGGAACGAATGCCACGTCGTATTTTCCCGCGAAGGGATTTGGCGTCGCGCACAGAATGGCCACGTCGTGCTGCAGATCCTTGGCGATCACCGTGACCTTCAGAAGCCGCGGCGGAGTGTCTGTGTGTTTGACAAGAATGTACGGCTGGCCACCGTTGCGAAACGTCTCGAGCACGTGTGCGACAGTAAGCAGATAGCCTTGTTCGTTGATGAAGAACGCGTTGCCGAAAAAAGTGTAATGGTAGCCGCGGCCAGCAGGGGTTTGATCATCCGGGTAAACGACGGGGCAGAGCGCTGCGTTGACCGAGGCGTTTGCCAAGTTTTTGGCGGAATTGGCTTGCGATTCCGCCGGCGATTGGCCGAAAGCGATCAGGCTGAATGCGCAGGCAAAGCAGGCTAGCGCGGCCCCAGCCTCTAAGCGAACTCCGACGCTTTTCCTCTGGAAACTCGATCGCACAAGATCCTCGACTTCCCCAGATTGGCAAAGAGCAGCGTCCCTGTAAATGGCGGGGAAGGGCTGAAAAAGGACAGGTGTGACGATTCTTCACCTCCATCTCTGCCGCGCAGGAGGGTTGAAAAGGAGCTTGACAAATGCCCGTTCTTGCGGTAATTTCTGTACAGAGAGAAACAACAGAAATGACTGCCACAACAAAACCAACGCTTTCGCCTGTAGCTCAGAAATTCATCCTCCACTGGGGCGAAATGGGCACCCGCTGGGGCATCAACCGCACTGTCGCCCAGGTCCACGCCCTCCTCTTCCTTTCGCCAGTTCCGGTACCCGCGGATGAGATTTCGACGACGCTCGCTGTGGCTCGGTCGAATGTGAGTACGTGCCTGCGCGAGCTGCAAGGGTGGGGCATCGTGCGCGTGGTCCATGTCCTGGGAGACCGGCGCGACCACTTTGAATCCCTCAAGGATGTCTGGGAGATATTTCGCATCGTTTCGGAAGAACGCAAACGCCGCGAAATCGATCCGACGCTCCGCGTGCTGGCGGAATGCGTCGCGGAGTCGAAGGCCGACGCGCACGGCGACCTCTACACGCGTGAGCGCATGGAAAGCATGCTGGAATTCCTCACGGTAATGACGGGACTGTTTGAGGAAGTGCTGCGGATGCCGATTTCGGCGCTGAAGGGAGTTGGGAAGTTGAGAGGGAAAGTGGTGACCTTGCTGGGGAAGAAGGCGGGATAAGAAGTAACGAAGTAGCGATGTAAGGAAGAGAAGAAAAAACTGAAAAAAAGATAACGCAAGGACGCAGAGGTCGCTGAGATCCGCGGAGAAGAAAAAGTCATGATTTCGCTGGCATCGGAATTTACGGACGGGAAGGGGCGGCACGCACGGGGGTGGCTGTTTTTTGACGCGGATTGCGCGTTTTGTACGCGGATTGCGCGATGGCTGGCGCCGATCTTGGAGCGGCGTGAATTGGCCGTAGCTCCGCTGCAAGATCCGCGTGTCGGAGCGCTGCTTGGAATGACGCACGAAGTATTGCTGCGCGAGATACGGCTCTTGCGCTCCGACGGGCGACAATTTGGAGGAGCGGATGCCGCGGTGGTTCTAGCGCACGAAATTTGGTGGGCGCGGCCGCTGGCGTGGCTTGCCAGAATTCCCGGGATGATGGAGTTATTGCGCTCCGGCTACCGGCGCATCGCGATTCATCGGAGTTGCGCCGCACACGCGTGCCCGGCGCCTGGAGTGACGCGGCAAAGTTAGCGCGGACCGGGATTTCGGGAAGCATTCTAGCGAGGCGCGGTCCATGAGAGTTCTGGAAGATCACGTGGAAACCAACGAGACGCTCAGAAGTGGCGCACGGCCGCTGCGCATCGTGATCGCCGGCGGAGGCGGGCAGGTTGGAAACATTCTGGGCCGATACTTTCATGCGCGAGGTCATTCGGTCGTCGCATTGGCGCGAACCTCGTTTCAAGCTCCGTGGCGAGGTGTTGCTTGGGATGGAGAGAATCTGCGCGAATGGGTGAAGGAACTGGAAGCCGCAGATGTTCTGATCAATCTTGTGGGCCGAAGCGTGAATTACAGGTACAACGCGGCGAACCGGCGCGACATTTTGGAATCGCGCGTGAAGAGCACACGGTTGCTGGGCGAAGCGATTACGCGGCTTTCGGAACCGCCTCGAGTTTGGCTGAATGCCAGCACGGCAACGATTTATCGGCACGCTCTCGATCGGCCGATGGATGAATTCACGGGAGAAATCGGCGGCAGGGAAACCAATGCGCATGCGTCCTGGAAATTCAGCATTGAGGTGGCGACTCGATGGGAAGAAGCTTTTTTTGCGGCATCCACACCGAAGACGCGCAAGGTAGCCCTGCGCAGCGCGGTGACGATGAGCCCGGATCGCGGCGGAATTTTCGACACGCTGCTGCGGCTGGTGCGATTCGGATTGGGAGGGGCGGCCGGGTCCGGAACGCAATTTGTCTCCTGGATTCACGAGGAGGATTTTGCGCGCGCCGTCGAGTTTTTGGTGGCGCACGACGAGATTCAAGGAGCGGTGAACCTTGCCGCGCCGGAGCCGCTGTCGAATCGCGAGTTCATGCGTGCGCTGCGCGAGGCTTGGGGCACGAAGATCGGGCTACCGGCGGCGGAATGGGTGCTTGAGGTTGGAGCGTTTTTCTTGAGCACGGAGACGCAACTTGTTTTGAAGAGCCGGCGAGTCGTGCCGGAGCGATTGCTTGCGGCCGGATTCCGGTTTGAGTTTCCTAGGTGGCCTGCGGCGGCACAGAAGCTGGTGCGACGGTGGAAGACGGAGCTTCGGAACTAGCGTCGCGCTAACCGCGCATGTTTGTGGCGAGCAAGCCGGGTGAGTTCGTCGTGGCGACGGCGGGCACGGTGTGCCTTGGCATGGATTTGGGAACCTTGTGTAAGCTCTGGTCGTCCTTTAGGCACCCCCTCACAGTTCTTTGTAAATGCTCATTCTAAAGAGGTTAGTCTGGCCGTAAGTTGTTTAGAATCAGCAGTTGCGAGGGCGTCCGTACATGTTGGTTCTAAAGGAGTTAGTTGGGGTGGGTTGTGGTGCTGGTGCGGCGGGTTCGGGTGTGTGGACAGGAGAAGTGATCGCAGGTTTAGCGGATGAAGCTGGGGCTGAGTCGGGAGGTACTTCGTCGATGGTGGATGGGGCGGAATCGAGGCTGGATCCTTGGCTTCGCTCAGGATGACAGGCTTCGGCTGAGACTGATTGGGAGGGGGATGGGGGAGGAGTTTGTGGATGTGCGGGGGATTCCGCGGAGTTGCCGGGCTGGGAGTTGAGGTACTTGAAATTCCGGTTGAGGGAATTGCAGACGGATTTGCGCCATTCGAGTTCGCCGACGGCGCCGATGAATTCTTTTTGGGAGAGATGGAGGGTTTGGAGGAAGGTTTGGGCCAGGTAGGCGAGGGTGGTGGCGGTTTTGGGCTTGATGTCGCCGCGGGCCACGGCGGGGAGGAGACGGGCCAGGGCGGTGCTAAGGTCGCAGGCGGTGACGAAATCGGCCGAGAAGAAATAAGAGAGGTCCTCGCCGAGATTATCGGCGGCGCGGGCCTGGGATTCTTTGCGGGCGTGGTAAAAGCAGAAATGCGGATGGGTGCCGGAGCGGGGAGTGCGGCAGCGGCGGCCATCGGAGAAAGTGAATAGACAGAAAGATACGCGATCCTTTGGAATTAGAGAAGACATACAAAGCTCCTTCGATTTAGTTTTTGAGATTTGGACTGACGGAAAAATAAAGAGCCGGGCTAAAGCCCGGCAGCTACAAACGTGGCCGAAACAAGAGCACAGGCTGAAGCCTGTGCCACCAAAAGCAAGAACGCCGGCAGGATGCCGGCGCTACAACACAGGGCTAAAAACGAAACGCCTCGCGGGTGGCGAGGCGCAGAACTAACCAGAAACATTCTAGCACATATTGAAAAGGGTTATCAAGGAAAGAGTGAAGCGGACAGCGGGTCAGTTTCCGATAAGCGCGTTTATCCGGATCTACGTCATTCCTTCCGGATTGCCGACAAGCAGGGAATTTGGCCCGTCAAGGATGATAACGGCGCTTATCGTGATCTGTTCCGACTGTGATTGCCAGCCACGCGTACCGCGAGTTTTGTAGGTTTCTGATTGCCGTTTAGTCAGGAATTGCGCTGGAGAGTCTCGAACTAGCACAGTTACAACCAGAAGTCCTACTGATAACATCTGAGTGATGGGTTTTTATGAAACACCCGCTCCTTACTTTCGCGGCGCTGATGTTGGTCTCACCCCTCCTTGCCCAAGACGACAGCGGTGTTTCTCTGACCATTCGATTCGCCGATGGAACCAGCCGGTTCCATGTCGGAGAAATCATACCCGTCGAGTTGGCGTTTACGGCCTCTTTTCCCGACATGTACGACATGGAAGCGCGCAACTATGACCGGAGTGGCCGTCTGAACATCGAGGCATTTCATGTTACGCCGCCGGGCCGCGACCCACTCGAACGCTACTATTCCACCGGGGCATTTATGGGCGGTGGCCTGGGAGGCGCACGCGAACTCTCCAGCGCGCCGCAGGTCATGCGTGTAGACCTAAATGAGTGGGTCGCGTTGGACAAACCGGGCCACTATTCCTTATACGTGACTTCGGGTCGTGTTACTCGCCGCACACCGAGTAAACCCGAACCTATCGAACTGCGATCCAACGACTTGGAATTTGATGTTGTTGCCGGGGACGCGGCGTGGCAGCAACAAACGCTCAGCACCGCAGTCGCGACACTAAACATGGAATCGAGCACGGAGGACGAGAAAACCGCAGCTTTGCGGGTCTTAAGATTTTTGGACACTTCCGCATCTTTGCACGAACTCGTGTTTCTTCTTGGGACGCGCGGGGATCGTAGCGGCTGGAATGAGATCGCGGGTCTAGCTGGTTCGCGCTATCAGGATTTGGCCGTTCAGGAACTCGAACAACAGATGAGCGCACCGGACATAGCGCTAACTGGAGACTATCTGTATATTTTGGCGAAACTCAAAACTCAGCTCGGCCACGACCCTCTTCCACCTTATCCGCAAAAAGACACTGAGCAGCAGAAGATCTGGACTGAACAGATGCAAGCACGAGGGAAAGAACTCAAAAATCTACAAGATTCGCTCTACGACAAAACAGCCGTGCTGGTTGCCAGTAAACGAGGAGCAGCCAGAGCGGGGACTGTGCAGACACTACTACTGCGCCCCTCGAGCGAGACTGACGATGTC
Organism: Candidatus Acidiferrum sp.; assembly: GCA_049794595.1. Taxonomy (GTDB): domain Bacteria; phylum Acidobacteriota; class Terriglobia; order Acidiferrales; family UBA7541; genus Acidiferrum. The sequence continues at coordinate 23,422 of JBARCY010000088.1, read as the reverse complement.
AAGCCGCTCGCAGGATTGCCTCCTGGAGAAGTGGCCGCAGCTTTCCTGAATTCATCGCAAGAGCAGCAGTGGAATCTCCTTACAAGTTTCTGGGAACGCATCAAAGATCAAGCCATGATTGCGCCTCTCAAGAGGGTGACCGCGCAGCCAAACATGAATCATCAGATGTTGCGTGACCTGGCGTTGCGACGTCTCTACGATCTGGACGCAAGCGAAGCGACGCCGGTAATTCTGGAAGAAATCAAGCATCCACACCTGGACAATGGCATGTTCACGGTCGAAGGCGGGACCCTGGGCCTCCTGGCGAACGAAACATTACCTCAATTTGACCAGATGCTTGCCACTCGCATCGAGGATAAAGAGAGCCGGACTAGGGGTTTGGATGCACAGCTGATCGGGCGCTATTCGACGAAGGGAATCTTGCCAAGAGTGAAGAGTGTTTACGAGACTGCCCCCGGCCAATGGGATTGCGTCACCGAGGATGGGTTCGTTGTGTACTTTCTGCGAGTGGATCCGGATTACGGGGTCAAACGCTTGGCGGAGGCCCCAAGCTTCTGCATGACAACTGCCCTTCGAGCGGTGATACGAATGCAGCGTTGGAGTGAAGTGGAACCGGGAATCATCGCGTGGCTGAATGGCCCAGATCTCAATCGTGCGCGGCAAGCTGCCGAGACGCTGGCGAAGTACGGCAGCAAGCAGGCAGAAAAGGCCTTGTGGGATCGGCTGCGCAAGTTCCATGAGCAATGGTCAGAGCGGGGAAATGAACTGTCAATGCGACCTGGAATGCGCTCGGATGCGAATGAGGCAGTGGGTTTCCAATTCGGCCTAGTCGAAGCGATCGGGAAGGCGCCTGCATGGCTGCTGACAGACGATGAGGTCACGGAGCTGGAAAACCTGACGCTAGGGCAAGAGCAAGACAACGTCAAACAATGTCACTGGACATCCACCGTCAACGTGGATGTCAGTTTTGCGGGGGACCAAATCATAGCGAGCGTGAACCAATACGCGGCCACGGACATCACATCGCTGAAAGGCAAGCTTGCGCAGTATCCGGAGGGGACGAAACTATGGCTGAATATTTTTGGTTCGACCGAGCAAGTGGCCACCGTGCGCGCCGCCATCGTGGATATAGCCGCAGAGCATGGCTTCGATCTGGCTCAGCCCGAAACAACAAATTAGAATGCCGAGAATAGGCTTAACCTAGGCGCCTTGTGGGAAGTGATCGCGATTGCTCCCGGTCGACGGGCAACTCGGAAGTAATCCACATGCCGAGTAAGCCGCGTGACCGCAAGCTGACCCAATATCGTGAAGCGAGAAGCGGCGGCGTTAGGACTGCGACCAAGGGGGCACCTCGAGAATCGCTTAGGCACGGGCGGCAACAAGCGCGGTGCTATTTCTTTGCGGTCTTGCGGACGATGTGCAGCTTGACTTCTTTGCCGGTGACATCGAGAACGTAGATGTGGCGGCCCTCGACGGCAATTTTCGACGGGACGCTCAACTCAATTTCGGGGGCGTGGCCGTCGCGGTGCTGACTCGGTTTGTAGGCGTAGTCAGCAAAATAGATCATATCCTCGGTCTCGATGGTGTAGTGGATGGTGTTTTTTTCGCCCAAGAGCTTCGACGAGACACTGGTTTCCGAAGAGGCTTCTACCTCGCCTGTTTTCCAATGACGCGTTGCCGCCAGAGACGAAGCCGCGAACAACAGCGTCAGCGTCAGAAACCTGAGCTTTTTCATGGGGCCTCCTGTGCGAAGTATAATGCCATTCTCGTCTCTGCCGGCCTTTGCAAGATGAGATTGCGCTAATTATTGAGACTCGCTAAATATAGAGAAGTCTGAGCTACTGCAAAAAGCGGCAGCAAGGCTGCCGCACTCCAAATCGGTTCTTCGCAAGATTATGCGGACCTGGTAGATCCGTCGCAGACGCTGCGACGAGACGACATTTATCGTGGAGAGGTATCAGCGGGTGTAGACTGTGTTCCCATGAACACTCTCTTTAGAGTTACGTTTATTTCTTTCTTAATTGGATTAGCCCTGCTCTGCCTTTTTGCTCCCTGGACGACGACTCCGGCCGGGAGTACCGGACAGCACAACTCGCTCGGCTATGCTGCCATCTGGTCGCATCAGTTTGCCGCAGTACCGGGCGCACGGGTGGATCCAGGAGCCTTCGCGATGCTGGCCGGGGTGGTGCTCTTTTTCGCCATTGCCATTGGCGGGTCTGCGTACTTTTTCCGAAACAAGCGCGGTTCGGAAAGGGAAGATGTGTAGGGATGTGGACGTTCTAATGAAGAGACGCGCTTTCGCCCGATCCAAAAGGACAGAGGCGCGGTCATGCGGGTGGAGCGGAAGCAGTCATGGTGGCTGGGCTCGGTCGATTTATTCGAGAACTTGTCCTGTTACGCACAGTATTTACAAACTAGAAAAGGCACACTCTGAGTCTCGCAGTTTTTCGAAGGAGACTCATGCACAAGATTTCAAGACTTTCCCTAGGATTCGCAATCGCGCTCGGTGCAGCAGCTTATAGCCAGGCGCAGACGCAATCGCCGGCACAACCGGGCGACCCCATACCAACGTACCGTGTTTCCGTGGTGAGCCGCACCGCGGAGGCCGTCAGCTATAAACACCGTGGTGGCTCGACGCATGTGGATTTCCAAGGCACGGACCTGATGCCCAGCGCAATGGGCGAAGCCAAGGTCGAGAGCAAGCGCGGAGTTCTGGCAATCGAAGCTGAATTTTCGAGCCTCGATAGGCCGACAACGTTCGGCAACGAGTATCTCACTTACGTACTATGGGCCATATCGCCGGAAGGACGATCCGTAAATCTCGGCGAAGTCCTGGTCGGCGACAATCACCGAAGCAAGCTGGAAGTGACGACCAACCTGCAAGCTTTCGCACTGATCGTGACCGCGGAACCGTATTACGCCGTGCGCCGCCCGAGCAATGCGGTGATCCTGCAAAATGTGGTTCGGCCGGATACCAAGGGCACGTTGGCCGTGGTGGACGCGAAGTACGAACTGATCGATCGCGGCGGTTATGTCCCCACGGGCTTTACGTTCGACCCGGTGGTCCTGGACGCCAGATTGCCGCTGGAGTTCTACGAAGCGCGCAATGCGGTGCGTATCGCGAAGTCGGCGGGAGCGGAGCGCTATGCGAGCTCGAGCTTCGAGAATGCAACTCACCAGATGAGAGAAGCGGATGAGCTGGCCACCAGACGGCACGAAGACAAAAAAGCACTGATCTCCGTTTCACGGGAAACCGTGCAAACGGCGGAAGACGCGCGCGAAATCGCGACCAAGCGTATCGCGGATGATCGCGCCGAGAACGAGCGCAACGCGTCAGCGAACCAGGTGGCGGACGCAAATGCCGCTACAGCCGACGCCGTTAACCAGCGCAACGATGCCGACCGAAGGAAGCTAGCCGCTCAAGCCGCGGCCGCATCCTCCGATCAACAAGCGCAGCAAGCCAAGGACGCCCAGGCCACAGCGGAAGCGGATTCCGATCGCAACCGCGCCGCGGCCGCCTCTTCCGATCTGCAGGCGCAGCAAGCTAAGGACGCGCAAGCCGCCGCCGAAGCCGACTCTGACCGCAATCGAGCGGCTGCCGCCGCTTCCGACCTTACGGCGCAGCAAGCCGTCAGCGACCGCGAAGAGCTTCGCGCAAAGCTGCTACAACAGTTCAACATGATTCTGGAAACTCGCGACACAGCGAGAGGGCTGGTAGTGAATATGTCAGACGTACTCTTCGATAGCGGACAATATACTCTGCGTCCGCTGGCTCGCGAGAAGCTGGCTAAGATTTCGGGCATCGTGCTGGCTTATCCGTCGCTCCACCTGGCTGTCGAAGGCAACACCGACAGCGTAGGGACAGAAGAATTCAACCAGACGCTCTCCGAGAATCGAGCGGAAAGTGTCCGGACATATCTGACCCAGGAAGGGTTACCGGAAGCGTCCACTACAGCCCAGGGCTTTGGCAAGACGCGGCCCATCGCTTCCAACGACACAGCGGACGGACGCCAGCAAAACAGGCGGGTCGAGCTGATTGTCTCCGGGGAAGTGATCGGCACGACGGTCGGTTCGCTGATTGTAGCTCCAGTCACCGCTTCGTCCACGCCTCGCTAACCGAAGGGTAAGCGGATCATAAGTAGAAAGAAGAAGCCGGCTCGAGGCGAGCCGGCTTCTTCTTTGGCGTTTGCGTCTTAGCGTGGCAGGGTAGCTTGGACCAGGGGTGAAGCGGCTCTAGCTATTCTCGAGCCAAGCCACGGCGATCGTTATGCGGCCGTGTCTCTTTGCCGAGTGGCTTTGACGCCCGAGAGAATCCCCGCGCCCGCGAGTACAATAGCGCCAACAACGATCCAATGTCCGGGAATATGCATGAGGTGCGCGCCATAGATAAGGCCGATGATTAGAATGGCGAATCCCATCGCGTAGAGTCCGAATGACATGGTGTTTCCTTTCCGTTGCGCAGGCCGCAAAAATGGATGTGGAACGCGGCATGTTCACTGCCCATAGCTGGAGAAACGCCGAGGGCCTCCCTTGCGCTGCTCTGCGCCGGGGAAGCCACACATCGGGGCGTTGCTGGACAGCCATTTTAGTTGTGATCTGGATGACGATGGCGCCACTTCCAGTAGTCGTCTTGCTGCTGGCGACTGCTGAGCCGGAACTCACGATAGTCTCTGTGCCTTTCGCCGAGATAAACGCGGTAGGAATGATCTTCCCGTTCATCCCACTGATGGTAGTCGTGATGATAGCGATCGTAGTAGCGATGATGGTCGACGCCAGTTTTGACGACCACTTCCTGTGCTGCGGCTGCTCTTGGCACGGCTGAGATAGCAAGCCCGGCAGTCAGGAAAACTAAACCTAGATATTTGGTTGCTAGGTGCACGTGTGATCCTCCGTTGATCGCGAGCTCCAGGGGTAGAGTTCTAGCTTGGAGAGAGTATGAGCGTGCAGGATTCGCGAAGCTGTACGAAATAGCACAGAACGAACGGCGCGAGAGGGTGGGACGGAGGGAGCATTTTCGTGATGCTTTGACGTCGCTTCGTTGGGGCGAGATCGGCCGGTCAGAAGAATCCGGGAGAGTCCACGACAAGTCTACTGTACTAACGGACAGATGACGGAATGAGCGCATCGAGGTATATGTTTTGCGGGATGAGCTAAGCTGCGATTGAAGGCGCAAGAGGGACCTGGCTGGCCGGCGCTTAGGATTCGGAGGCAGGGGGCAGGCGTAATTCATGTGGTCCATCAGATAGCCGACTTCTACGTCCAGAATGTGTAGAGGGGCAACCAACCAGGGGGTTGCGGGCGTCATCCAAGGGATTCGAGAATGGAAAGACTTGGGAAGCATCCCAGTGTGAACCCTTGTTGGAACTCGAAGGAATGTCTGTGGGAAGAAAGATAGAGGGCAACGGGGAATCAGCATGAACCTTGGGAACAGGGACTTCAAAGAGAGAGCAGTGGGTCCAAAGTTTTGGAAGGCGATTCATGACCGCCGGGGCGCGCGCGTTTTTGGGAGTTTGCTCGCCACGGGAAGGTTGTTCTGTCTGGGGCTGGGCATGCTTCTGGTTGGCGGGAGCGCGGCGCCGGCACAACCTGGGCAGGAGGCGCGGGCAGGAGTGGGAGCGGCCAGCCGGCAGCAAGCGGGAGGTCAACAAGCGCGGAGCCAGGAAGCGGCGGGAACGATATCTGGAACAGTGGTGGACCGGACGGGAGGAATGGTTGCGGGAGCGCTGGTGAAGCTGACGGGCGGGGGTGAGGATCTGTTGCAAAGCCAGGAAACGGTGTCCGATAGCCAAGGACAATTTTCGCTTGGGAGCGTTGCGGCCGGGACATTCCAGCTGATCATTACGGCGGATGGGTTTACGAGGCAGACATTCAGTGGAACGGTGCACTCTGGAGAAAGCTGCATCGTGCCGCCGATTGCGATGATGGTTGCGGCTGCCTCGAGCGAAGTGCTGGTCACGATGTCGCGTACCGAGTTGGCCGAGGCGGAGATTAAGGACGAAGAGAAGCAGCGCGTACTTGGCGTGGTGCCCAATTTTTATGTGACCTACAACCCTGCGGCGGTTCCGCTGACGCGGAGACAAAAGTTTGAGTTGGCGTGGAAGACGACGGTCGATCCGATCAGCTTTGGGCTGACGGGAGCGGTTGCGGGGATTGAGCAGGAGACAAATGCGTTCGATGAATACGGGCAAGGCGCGCAGGGGTATGCAAAGCGGTACGGAGCCTCTTACGCGAATCTCGTGACAGGAACATTTATCGGCAGCGCGGTGTTGCCGTCGCTTTTGAAGCAGGATCCACGTTACTTCTACAAGGGAAGGGGAAGTGTTCGATCGAGGGTGCTTTATGCGCTTGCCAATGCGGTGATCTGCAAAGGCGATAATGGGAAGTGGCAGCCAAATTATTCGAGTATATTGGGCGGGGTGGCGGCGGCAGGAATCTCGAATCTTTACTATCCGGCGGCGGATCGCAATGGAGCGGCATTGACGGCGGAAAATACGCTCGTCGGAATTGGTACAACGGCCGCGGCTAATTTACTGCAAGAGTTTGTCATCCGGAAATTGACACCGCACGCTCCGAACTACGCGCCTGTGCAACCCTAAGACGCGGTCAGCAAAGTCCGAAGAGAAATATTTTGGGTGGAGTGCCACAGGAAGGTAGGGACTCCTGCGGTCGAAGGCACGGGTGTGGGGGAAATTGAAGTGGGGCTCTTTCGCCGCGGCCCGGCGTCAGTGCGGCGATAGCGGGCCAACTGCCAAGGGCAAAAGATCAAACCTAGAGCACGCGCTGAAAAATTGAAGCAGCCTATGACTGATCGCCGGAAGAGCGATTCAGGCGAATTGGCCGGATGTCGATCTCGCGATTGGAGACGGAAGAGTCCGCAAGACGCTGGCGGTGTGCGGTGAGAAGATTGCTACGGGTGATCCAGCCGGCGACCTTGCGAGGATTGTCCCGTGCGACGACGGCAAGGCGGCCCACATTTTCATTCAGCATGTGGTCAGCGGCTTCGCGAAGAGAGTTGTCTTCGAAGACGATGGCGGGAGGATTTTTGAGAATCTGGCGGAGCGGCGAGGATTCCGGCTCCGAGGCATCGAAGATTTCGCGCCGGGTGATAATGCCGGCGAGAAGCCCGTCGTGACTAAGGACCGGGAAGCCCTGATGCTCGGTGCCGGGAATCTGCGACGCAAACCAGGCACGGACGTCACCCAGGGTGTCGTCGGCAGCAAGAGCTACAACCTCCCGTGTCGCGGCGTCCTTGACGAGGACCTGGTCGAGGAAGTCGGTGGAGTATTCAGCGAGAACGCGAACGCCGCGGCGTGCGATTTTTTCGGTCATGATGGTGTTGCGCATCAAGAGCGAAGAGATGAGGAAGGCAGCAGTGCACCCGCCCAGCAATGGCAGAAGGCTGAGAGGCTGGTGAGTGACTTCAAACGCAAAGACGACGGAGGCCAGCAGAGCGCGGGAGGCTCCGGCAAACATGGCGGCCATTCCCACGAGCGCAGCGACACGCACATCCAAGCCGAGACCGGGGAAAAGGGAGAGCGCAGCCGCGCCGAGGACCAGGCCCAATCCTCCGCCGATGGTGAACAACGGAGCGAGGGTTCCTCCGGAAGTTCCGCTGCCGAGAGAAATGGCCCAGGAGACGAACTTGAGGATAAAAAGAAAAACCAGCGCTTTGCCCATGATGCCGCCGCCCACGATGTTTTCAATGTTGTCGTAGCCGACGCCCATCGTATGCGGAGCGAAATAGCCGACGACGCCGACAGCCACGGCGCCGATGGCGGGCCACCACATCCAGTGGATGGGGAGATGTTCGAAGGCGTCTTCGACGCCGTAGACGGCGCGAGTCGCGATCACCGCAGCCAGGCCGACGATCGCACCAATCAGAACATAGATGGCCAAAGCGTAGCCTCGAGGCTCGGTAAGGCCGTGCATGGCAAACATGGGTCCGGCGCCAACGAAAGCAATACGAACGGCTTGAGCGGCGGCGCAGGCGAGGGCCACAGGAATAATGGAGCGCGGACGGTATTCGAAGAGCAGAAGTTCAATGGCCAGCAAGACCCCGGAGACGGGGCAGCCGAACGTGGCAGTCATGCCGGCCGCAGCGCCGGCGGCTAGAAGCGTTTTGCGCTCGTCGGCGGTGATATTGAGGATCTGGCCGACGAGCGAGCCCAAGGCGCCGCCAGTGGCGATGATGGGGCCCTCGGCGCCGAAAGGACCGCCGGTGCCGATGGCAATGGCGGCGGAGAGAGGCTTTAAGAAGGTGACACGGGGCGGAATGCGACTACCACCGAAGAGAACCTGCTCCATAGCTTCCGGAATGCCGTGGCCGCGGATGGCTTCCGAGCCATAGCGAGCCATGACGCCGACAATGAGACCGCCGATAACGGGGACAAGAATGACCCATGGGCCGAGGTGATTTCCGGCAGGAGAACTAAAGGCGAAGGAGAAACGGCCGAAAAAAGAGATATTGGTGATGAGGCCGATGAGCGCGACCAGGAGGCGTGCCACGAGAGCCGCGGCGCAGGCCACGAGAATAGAGACGCCGCTGATGTAGACGGTGCGAAGACTGACCAGGGGAATTTGCACGGGCGCACGTGCCGACTGCAGGGCAGGGGCTAAAGAAGTGTCGACGGGTAAGCCGCCCGTGGTAGAGGCTCGGGAAATCTGGCCATCATTCATGCAATATCACGCTCCGTGGAAGAATTTATGCGACATCAGAATCACATATATCGTAACACGATACAGTGCGTAGTTCGGTGGGAGGCGCGAGGACGAGCCACTTTTAGTAAACGGCAGAAGGAGCTGCCGTCTTTCGCTGACATTTTTTGCGGGCGGAATGATCCGCGGGATCCTTGGGACAAAGAGAGGCGTCGCCTAGGGTGCGTTCAAGTCCGCGGGCAACTCGATCCCGAATTTGCGATGGACTTCGGCGCGCAGCCAGATTTCGGCTGCGGCCATGGAGCGGAAAGCGCGAACGGACCAGCCGGGGCGTTCCGTGAGCATCTCCCACATGCGGGTCATACCGAAACCGAGGTCGGAAGGAACAATGACGGCGGTGACCATCTCGGGGAGCACGAGGGCGAGGCGGTCATCCTGGCGCTTAATGGTGCGGATTTGCTCCCCTGTAAGGTCCAATGAGGTGACGGCGGTCTCGTCGATGATCAGCCAGCGCACGCCTTCGTAACTCTGTGAGTTGAAGATGTGGTCGTTCCTGGCGATCAGATCTTGCCCGGCGAGCACGCCACTAAATACCCAGCGGCGACCCATGCCGCCATGCAGAATGTGAGTTTCAAGGGGCATAACCGTGCTCAAGATGGAACTGCGATTTGGGTCCCAAAACGGAACCATTGTACGCCGTTGATGCAATTCCGAAAGAGTTGGCACGGTTCGTGAGGGGTGGCGTGACTCGTTTCTGGGAGACTTAGTGTTTGGAGGCCAGGGAGTCGCGGAGAGCGAAGAAAGCGGGCTTGGGGTTGAGGTCGGCGTCGAAGGGGAGAGGCCGCTGCGGGAGGCCGTCTTTGCGGGGGCGGAAGTTTTGGAGCCAGGAGTCGCGGTCGGAGAGGCACCAGGTCAAAACGGTTTTCAGAGATTTTTGGCGGAGAATGTTGTCGAGGTAGCTGCGGTAAAGTTCTGCGACTTGGCGGTCGCGCTCCGTAATGTCAGCGGGCATCGCGGAATCGTCGACGTCGAGTTCGGTGACGAAGATTTGTAACTTCAATTTCGCGATTTCCTTCAAAAATTTATTCAGGCCTTTCCAGGTGGGGAAGCCAGCGACGGTTCGGAGGTGAGACTGGACACCCATTGCGTGGATAGGTACGCCTTTTTTGCGCAGACGGTGAAGCATGGCGAGGATGGCTTCGCGCTTTTGTTCCTGCTCCGGGGCGTCGGTTTCGATGTCGAAGTCATTGTAGGTCAGAAGGGCTGAAGGATCCGCTTCGTGCGCGGTGCGAAAGGCGAGGTCGACATAATCCTCGCCGATGTTCTTGAGCCAGACGGAATTGACCATGTCGTGGGGATTGTGATGTTCGGGGCGGATGGCTTCGTTGACGACGTCCCAGGAATGGATGCGGCCCTTGTAACGGCCGGCAACGGTCTGGATATGAGTGCGCAGCAGGTCGGCGGCGTTTTGCGGGGTGGCGGCGGCTTCGAGCCAATCGGGATTGTGCTCATGCCAGCAAAGATTGTGGCCGCGAGCGAGGAGTTGGTGCGATTCGGCGAACGCCATGTAGGCATCGGCTTGGGTGAAGTCGAAGCGGTCTTGTTCGGGTTGAGTGGCGCGCCACTTCATTTGGTTTTCCGGGACGAGGATGGAGCATTGGTCGATGATGAGCGGGATGAAGTCGGGGCGGTGGAGTTGGGAGTCGGAGACGGCGGAGCCGAAGAGGAGTTTTCGGCGAGCGGCGAGTTCGCGGAGCTTGGGGAGGTCGGTGGCACGGGCTATGGAAGGAAGAACAGACGCGGCGAGTGTAGCGAGAGAGAGTTGGACGAAGTCGCGGCGATGCATGGAGTGTTGGTGAGTGATGGATTCGAAAGGGGATATTAACACAGAGGACACAGAGGACACGGAGAAGATAGGAAGAAAAAGACCCGAGGAAAAAATTATCGCAGAGGGTAGCAGAGACACAGAGGGCGCAGAGAGGAAAAAGCAGATTCCTCGCTTCGCTCGGAATAACAGTATTTTGATGATGACGGTGCCAGGCGCTAAGCGCGGGCGGCGGAGGATTGTTCGAGGATGCGGCGGTAGTAGGATTCGTAGAGGGGGATGACGTCGTTGGCGCAGAATTTGCGCTTGGCGTCAAGGCGGGCGCGCTGGCCCATTTCGCGGCCGCGGTCGGCACGTGAGAGGATTTCGATAGCGTAGGCGGCAGCGGATTTGACGTCGCCAGGTTCGACGAGATAGCCGTCGACGCCGTGCTCGACGACTTCGGGGACGCCGCCGACGTTGGTGGCGATGACGGGGACTTCGCAAGCCATGGCTTCGAGGGCGGCGAGGCCGAAGGATTCGAGCTGCGAGGGCATCAGGAAAAGATCGGCGACGGCTAGTTTTTCGTAGACACCATTTTGTTTCCCCAGAAAAATCACGTCTTTTTGCAGGCGTTTTTTGCGAACGAGGTATTCCGCAGCGCCGCGGTCCGGGCCGTCGCCGATTAGGACAAGTTTAGCGGGCATTTTGGCGCGGACCATGGCGAAGATTTCGACTACATCGGCGAGGCGCTTGACGGGTCGGAAATTCGAGAGGTGCATGAGGATGGGCTCGCCATTGGGGGCCCACTTTTCGCGGAGGGCGGGCTGCGGTTTACGCGTATAGAGATCGCAATTCACGAAATTGGGGATGACCTCGATGGAGCGCTTGATGTCGAACTCTTTGATGGTTTGATTGAGAAGATATTGCGAGATGGCGGTGACGCCGTCGCTTTGTTCGATGGAAAATTTGGTAATGGGCAGATAGCTGCGATTGCTGCCGACGAGAGTGATGTCCGTGCCATGAAGCGTGGTGATAAAGGGCAGGCGGCGCGGAGCGGCCATAGAACGGGCGAGCATGGCGCTGACGGAGTGAGGAATAGCGTAGTGGACGTGGAGGAGATCGAGCGATTCGGCTTCGAAGACTTCGAGCATTTTGGTGGCGAGAGCGAGCGTGTAGGGCGGGTGATCGAAAAGCGGGTAACTGGCGACTTCGACTTCGTGGAAATGGATGTGCGGGTCGTTGAGGTTCATGCGGATGGGCGGAGCGTAGCTAATGAAATGGATGTCGTGGCCGCGGGCCGCCAGTTCCTGGCCAAGCTCGGTGGCGACGACACCGGAGCCGCCGTAAGTGGGATAGCAGGTGATGCCGATTTTCATCGCAGAGGCGCTCCGGGTCCTCGGTTGTGAATCGCGGGCAGATAGGGCAGCATTCTACCGGGAATCCGCTAGATTAGTTGAGACGCTTGGCCTCGCCCCGGCCGAACCTGCCGGGCGAGGACGCAAAGGCACTTGATTAGACGCGGGAGGGGGTAAAACCGTGACACGACTGGCGGGGAAGGTGGCGCTGATTACGGGCGGGGGAACTGGAATTGGTCGGGCGATTGCGCTGGCGTTCGGGCGGGAAGGGGCGAAGGTGGCGGTGGCGGGACGGCGGAAGGAGAAGCTGGACGAGACTTTGCGCGAGCTGGATAAGCAGGGGAGTCAGGCATTGACGATTGCTTGCGACGTGGCGAAGGCGAAAGATGCGGAGAAGGCCGTGAGGGAAACGGCAAAGAAATTTGGAAAATTTAATGTGCTGGTCAACAACGCCGGGGTTTTGCACGCCGCTGCGATTGAAGGAACCAGCGAAGAGGAGTGGGACAAATTGATGAGGATTAATTTGAAGGGGCCATTTTTGATGTGTCGCGCGGCGATGCCAGAATTTCGCAAGGCGGGCGGAGGCGCGATTGTAAATATTGGCTCGGTGCTGGGCCTGGTGGCGATGAAGGATCGCGCGGCGTATTGCGCTTCGAAGGGCGGAGTGACGCTGCTGACGAAGGCGATGGCGCTGGATCACGCGCATGAGAATGTGCGTTCGAATTGCATTTGTCCGTCGATTGTTGAGACGGAGCTGGTACAGGGGCTCTTCTCGGCTTCGGAGGCAGGAAAGGCTTTGCGAAAGGCGAGGATTGCACAGATTCCGCTGGGGCGGATGGGGCGTCCCGAAGATGTGGCCGAAATGGCGGTGTTTTTGGCGTCGGAGGAATCGAACTGGTTGACGGGGGCGGCAATCCCGTTGGATGGCGGGCTTTCGGCTTACTGATCGGTGAGAGGAGCGCGAGGATTCGATGAAGCCGCAATTGTTGAATGATTTGAAGAAATATGAAGCGGCGCTGCGACGGCGGGCTACCGAGGGCGGCGCGACTTCGCTGTTGGGGCTTGCGTTGGAGAGTTTGGAGAAGGGGCATGTTGTTTTCAGCATGAAGGTGAAACCGAAGCATAAACAGATTCATGGCGTGGTGCATGGAGGAGTGCTTGCGACGCTAGCGGATACAGTGGCGGCGATTGCGGCGTATACGATGGTGCCGAAGGGGACGAATATCGCTACCGTCGAGATGAAGATAAATTTTCTGGAGCCGGTGCCGGGCGGGCGGATAAAAGCGGAAGGACGCGTTTTGCGGACGGGGCGAAACTTTGTGGTGACGGAATGCGAAATTTATTTAGAAGATGGCTCGCTGGCGGCGAAGGCGCTGCTCACGTTTGGAGCAGCGCGCGGGCATGCGATTGGGCCACAGTGAGAGCTGGAAGGCGAATGGCGCGGCCGAACAGTTGGAAGTCAAAAGTTGAAGGCCGGGATCGAATAGCTAAAATCTCGAAAAACTTTAGAAACTATTCGTCGCCGCCGGCGGCTGCTTCCTCGCCATCCTTGTGAACATACTTGATGACGCGCTTAAAAATGAGCAAGTTGGGGCTGCCCTGGCGGGTGAGCTTGATGCAATCGTGATCGTACCACTCGACGGTGCCGCGAAGAGATTCGCCATTGTCGAGCACGACGACCATCGGCGTGTGGCTTTGCATCTGCTTGACCCAATAAAAATTCTCGGCGTGGGTCGTCTCCGGGGGAGCGGGTTTCTTGCTCGGCACGGGCCCGTTGTGGGGAATCATCCGCTGCGGCGGCTGTTCCTTTACGTCGACAAATCCGGGGCGAAACATCCTGCGGTTCACCATGACTTCTCCTTGCAGCTAACGGTGGGGTGAGTTCAATTGGTGAGATGCATGCTTGAAGCCATGGGTTACAGTCGAGTTTAAAAATTTTTTTGGCGGAAAATGGCGGAATAAAAGGACTTAACTGCGACGCGGTCGAGTGGCGCTAAGAATTTAGCGCGAGAGAGGCGGCGAGGGCATCGAGGCCAAGCTGGCGATTTAGATTGCGGCGAGCGCCGGCATGGAGTTCGTCAAAGCCGGAGATGGCGAGCATGACCCAGCGGGAATCGATGGACTTGGCGAGCGATTCGAGTTCCTTGGTCAACGGGATGTTGCGCAGATTGGGGTGCTTGAGGCCGGAGGTTAGCTCGAGGAGATCGGTGAGCAGGCCGTAGAAGACGTTGATTTGATCTTCGAAGGAGGAGTCGCGGTCTTTGGCGAGTGCCGATGTGGCGGCGAAGAGTTGCGCGAAGCCCTGGCCGCGAGCGGCGCGTTCGAGGATTTGCAGTGCATCGCGGCGGCGCTGGGCGGTTTCTTCGACGTTCATTTCGATGGCGAGGCCGGGGCTTCCTTCGGCGAGTTGCGCGGCGAGTTTTAGGTCGGAGGGTTTGCGCTGCGTTTTTTCTTTGAGAATGTTTTCGACGTCGGGCTGGGAGAGCGGGGCGAAATGGAATTGAAGGCAGCGGGAGACGATGGTGGGAAGAAGAGAGTACGGCGAGGGGGCCGTTAAAATTAGTGTGGCGGAGCCGGGAGGTTCTTCCAGGATTTTCAGGAAAACGTTGGCGACATCCCAGCGCATGGTTTCCGCGCCATCGAGAATAAAGAGGCGGCGGCGGCCCATAGGCTGGAAATAGGCGGCGCGCTGAACGGCGCGGAGCTGGCCGATGCGCAGCATGGGGCGCGCGACTGGACTTTTTAGGCGGACGGGGTCGGGGACGAGCGCCCAGACGTCGGGATGCGTTTGCAGGATGAGAGGGACGCGCTCGACAGTGGCGGCGTCGGCGCTTTCGCCGCGTTCGGCGAGGCCTTGCTCGATGAGCTTTTCGGGGTTGGCGAGAAGAGTGATGCGCTTGCAGGTTTCGCATTCGCCGCAGAAGTCGTCCTTCAGGCGCTCGCAATTGGCGGCTTGCGCGAACATGCGAGCGAGGGTGAATTTGCCGAGGCCGCGCGGGCCGCTGAAGAGCAGTGCGTGTGGGACGCGTTCGCTGCGCAAAGCGCCGCGCAGGGCCGCGACGATTCGTTCATTGCCGAGAAATTCGGAGAAGCCCATGCGTTAGCGGCCTTCCTTGGCGAGAGTTCTCATCAGAACTTGGAGGACAGCGGCGAGAATTTCGGTGGCGATCTCCTTTTGAGGGCGCATTGCGCCGCGTGCTTCGTCGAAGCATGGAATGGTTGCCCAATGGGGACGGCGGGCGAGTTGATCGTACATGGCGGCGGCTTCTTCCAGATGGCGGAGGCTGGCCTCCTGAATATCCTGTTTAACCGCAGTGTAGGTGCGGGCGGATTTGCGGGCGACGAGTTCCTGGGCCTGGCGAGGCGGAACGCGAAGATAGAGGACCAGCGATTCTCGCGGGAGATTGTAAATGTTGTATTCGAGATGCTCGATCCAGGCAAGGAAAGCCGGACGATTCCCGGCAGACACGCGCGCCGTTTGATGGGCGAGGTTCGAAGCGATGTAACGGTCGGCGAGAACGATTACGCCCTGGTTCAGAGCAGTTTCGAGGCGTGATTTGGCTTCGAAGCGATCGCCGGCGTAGAGAAGAGCGCTGAAGTGCGGGTCTACGGTTTCGAGTGAACCGAAATCGCCGTTGAGGAATTGGCCGACCATTTTGCCGAACCAGGAATCGTACTGGGGGAAGCCAGTGGAATAAACGACGTGGCCGGTCGAGGCAAGGGCTTTTTCGAGGAGGTCGACTTGCGTGCGCTTGCCGCTGCCATCGATTCCTTCGATGGCGATGAGTTTTCCAGCGTGAGTCATATTGGAAGCCAGTCTAACCGCAGAGACTCAACGCTGCAACGCCGCGCATGCTACGATTTGAGTTTGAATATGGCCACGACATCGATTCGAGAAAACCTGCTGCGGGTGCAAGAAAGGATTTCTGTTGCGGCGCAGCGAGCCGGACGAAGGGCTGAAGAGATTACGCTGATTGGAGTTTCGAAGACGCATCCGGCGGAGGCGATTCGCGAGGCGTACGAGGCGGGGTTGCGGCATTTTGGAGAGAATCGGGTGCAAGAGTGGGAAGGGAAGCAGAGCGGGGTGCAGGGATTGTATGCCAAATGGCATTTGATAGGGCACTTGCAGAGCAACAAAGCTTCCAAGGCGGCAAAACTTTTTGCTTGCATCGATTCAGTGGATGATTTTGTCTTGGCGCAGAAGCTGAATAGGGTGCGGGGCGAAACGGAGAACGCGGTGAAGTTGCGCGTGCTGATAGAAGTGCACATCGCGGAAGAAGGAGCGAAGAGCGGAGCGGAAATCGAAGAGCTTCCTGTGTTGGCGGAGCAGGTTGCGGCGTTGCCAGTGCTGGAGTTGGCTGGACTGATGTGCATTCCGCCGCTTGCGGAAACTGCGGAGGAGGCGAGGCCGTTTTTCGCGCGGCTGCGCGAATTGCGCGATGGCTTGGAGAAGCGAATCGGGCGTGCGCTGCCGGTATTGTCGATGGGGATGTCGCATGACTTTGAAGTAGCGATAGAAGAAGGCGCGACGGAAGTGCGCGTGGGAACAGCGCTGTTCGGATCACGGAGCGCTTTGCAGGCGGGGCAATAAATTTCACGGGAGACCAGGATGAAGCTTTTCAGTCCACTGCGGTTGCGCGAGATTGAGTTGAAGAACCGGATTGTGATGTCGCCGATGTGCGAATACTCGGCGAAGGAGGGGCATCCGCAGGCGTGGCATCTTGTGCATTTGGGGAGTCGAGCGATTGGCGGAGCGGGGCTGGTTTTTACCGAGGCGACAGCTGTGGAAGCGCGAGGAAGAATTTCCGCCGTGGACACCGGGATTTATGACGATGCGCACATCGCGTCCTGGCGGCCGATTGCGAGGTTTATTCGTGCGCACGGGGCGGTGCCGGGAATGCAGTTGGCGCATGCGGGGAGGAAAGCGAGCGTCGAAGCTCCGTGGAATGGAGGCAAGCCTGTCGCGCCGAAAGATGGAGGCTGGGAGCCCGTCGGGCCGAGCGCGCTGCCGTTCGACGCGGGCTACAATGTGCCGCGCGAATTGTCCGTGAGCGAGATTGGAGAAATTGTCGCGGCGTTTCGCAGAGCCGCGGAACGCGCTTTGGCGGCGGGGTTTGAAGTTCTCGAGATCCACGCTGCGCACGGATACTTGATACACCAGTTTTTGTCGCCTCTCTCTAATATGCGAACAGACGAGTACGGCGGAACATTCGAAAAGCGAATTCGCCTTACGAAACAGGTCGTGAACTCGGTGCGGGAAGTCTTGCCGCAGAGGGTGCCGCTTTTTGTGCGCGTGTCGGCGACGGATTGGAAAGAAGGCGGCTGGGATCTGTCGCAGACCGTCGCGCTGGCTCGAGAATTGAAGCCGCTGGGCGTCGATTTGATCGATGTTTCGAGTGGAGGCACTCTGCCGGGAGTGAAGATACCTTTTGGTCCGGGATACCAAACCGGCTTTGCCGAAGCGATTCGTAAAGAGGCGAGGATACCCACCGGGGCCGTGGGAATGATCACCGAACCAATGCAAGCGGAGACGATTTTGGCCACCGAGCAGGCGGATTTGGTTTTTCTTGCGCGCGAATTGCTGCGAGATCCCTATTGGCCGCGACGAGCGGCGAAGGCGCTGGATGTGAAGATCGAGGCGCCAGAGCAGTATCAGCGAGCCTGGTGAGTGCGATGCTCCCTGAGATAGCGGAGAACGTTGCAACGGGGACGGTTTCTTTTCCGGTGCGCGTACAGCCGCGGGCAAGCAAAGACGAAGTCACGGGACTGCATGGAGGGGCTTTGAAGATTCGGCTGAGAGCGCCGGCGTTGGAAAATCGGGCGAACGAGGCGCTGGTGGAATTTCTCGCGCAGCTTTTGAAAACGCCCAAGTCGGCTGTTAGAATTCTTGCCGGCGAGCGTAGCCGAACAAAACGCGTCGAAATTCACGGCGTAACGAAGCAACAAGTCCTGGGGCTCCTGGCGCACGAAGCTTGATCTGTTGCATCTCTGAAACGCGGGGAATAGAAAGGGCGTCTTCTGAATATGAGTGTGGACATCAACGGAATACAGAGCGATTTGCGAGCGGCGAAGCTGGATGGCTGGTTGTTTTATGATTTCCGCGGGCGCGACCCGATTGCACAGGGGATCCTGAAGCTGCCGCCGGGAATGCGCACTCGCCGGTGGTATTACTTTGTGCCGGCGAAGGGGACGCCGCGCAAGTTGGTGCACAAGATTGAGACGGAATCACTGGCAGCATTGCCCGGCGAGACGCTGTTTTATGCCGGGCAGGAGGAATTGAGGAAGAACCTCGGCAAGCTTTTAGGCCGGGCGAAAAATGTTGCGATGCAATATTCGCCAAAGAACGCCATTCCTTATGTGGCAATGGTGGACGCGGGGACGATCGAGTTGGTGCGCAGCGCGGGCGTGAAAGTCGTTAGTTCCGCCGATTTGGTGCAAAAGTATGAGGCGTGTTGGAATGAGGCGCAGCTTGAATCGCACCTGGCGGCAGGCAAGGTGATTGACCGTGTGGTGCGAGAAGCGTTCGACCTTGCGGCGAAGAATGTTCGCGAGAAAAAAGCTTTTACGGAATACGATTTGAAGCAGTGGATTCTGAAGGAATTTGAAGCCGCCGGGATCATCGCGGACCATGGACCGGACATTGCCGTCGGGCCGCACGCAAGCGATCCGCACTACGGCCCCACGCCGGAAACGGCTTCGCCCATCCGCGCAGGAGACTTGTTGCTGCTGGACGTCTGGGGGAAAACGAGGGCCGCGGGCAGCGTCTATTACGACATCACCTGGGTCGGGTATCTCGGCGCGAAGGTTCCGGAGAAAATGACGAAGATCTTCGGAATTGTGTGCGAGGCGAGGGACAAAGCCATTGCATTGATTCAGGCGAATATGGCGGCGGGGAAGCCGCTCGAGGGCTGGCAAGTGGATCAAGCGGCACGCAGAGTGATCGAAAAGGCGGGCTACGGCAAATACTTTTTCCATCGTACCGGGCACAACATCGGGCAAACCGTACACGGAAACGGCGTGAACATGGACGGGCTGGAGACGCACGACGTGCGGCATTTGATTCCGAAGACGTGCAATTCGATCGAGCCTGGAATTTATTTGCCGGAGTTCGGCATCCGCAGCGAAGTGAATGTTTATATCGGCGAAAAAGAAGCGCGCGTAACAGGAGCAATGCAGAAAGAGATTTTGGCGTTGTTGGCGTAGACAAAAATGTCCTCCGGAAAACGAGTAGACAGGACGAAAAATGGCTGACGAAGTGACAACGGGAGCGACGACGAACACGACTTCCGATGCAAACGGGACCTCGGATGCGATTTCTGCCGCGGTGGCGCACGAGCATCAGCAGAAGAACGAAGTAGTAGCTCTGGCGATCGGGGTAGCCGGATGGCTGGTTCCAGGACTGGGCCATGCGCTGCAAAAGATGTGGGGGCGGGCGGTGGCATGCTTTTTGACCGTAGCAGCTCTGGTTTTTCTCGCCGTCGCAATGCGCGGGAATGTGTTCGGTTCGGAGGGAAGCGACGCGTTCGGAATGCTTGGTTATGTAGCCGATCTTGGCACGGGCTCTTTTTATCTGGCTGCGAAAGCGCTGGAAACGGATGGTTCGGACACGGCGCATGCCGAAGGCGATGACGGCACGCGATTTCTCGCCGCCGCTGGCGTGCTGAACCTGCTGGCCGCGCTGCACGCATACGAAGCGGCGCGGGGGCGGAAGGCGTGATCGCCACGATCGAGTTTCATCTCACCCATTTCCAATCGATGACACTTTTTGCGCTGATCATCTCTATCGCCTTTGGATTTTTGAGCCGGCGCCGCGCCAGCGAACGAATAAAGTACATTATCTGGTCTCTAATATTGTTCCTGCTGATCGGCGTGGGGATCGGCTGGGCCATGTATCCCTTCTCGAAATAGCCGAGGTAGCCGACAGCGGCGATTGAACGCAATTGTCTGCGTTCAATTGACAGAAATTTTGCGCGGATGCTATTGTCGATAGGCATGCCGAGGTAGCTCAGTGGTAGAGCAGCCGATTCGTAATCGGCAGGTCGCGAGTTCAACTCTCGCCCTCGGCTCCATTTCCTCACGAATCCATTAGATGGCTCGAACTCCTGTGGCATGTAGGCGTGAAAGAATAGAGATAGGTGTGGGCAGGCGGAAAGAATCGCCGCGTTTTGTCCGTCGCGCGGTCCCCACGGACAGCGCCATCATGACACTACTGAAATAGACTATTAACCGCTGGTCAATATAATCCTTCATTGACGTAAAAGAGCGATGGCGTTACCTTGATTTCCTCCCGCGGCGGAAGGCATGCCTAACGCCGCCACTTCCAATCGGAGGTTAAAATCATGTTGCAGCCTGGTGCAGTTCGTGCCCACATTAAAAAGGGCCATTCGCAAGCGCATCCCGGTGTGAGTGCCCTCAATCCCCTCACGCATCGAAACACGGGGTATCAGCCATTACCCAAGCCGCTCGGTCTGCCTCCGTACCACTACGCGTTGAGCGACCATTTTCAGGAAGTGACGAAGCATATCAGCACTTCCAACAAGATGATCCTCCACGTATTGGGCGACTCCGGTGGCGTTCAGGACGGCGAATTTCAATCCAACGTCGCCTACCGAATGATCGATTCCTTGGGCAGCGCCAATGGCGCGAATACACCGCAGTTCTGCTATCACGTTGGCGACGTGGTGTACTTCACCGGCGCGCACGACGACTACTACGCGCAATTCTACGAGCCTTATGAGCGGTACACCGCTCCGATTTTTGCGATTCCGGGCAATCACGACGGGGAAGTGGACGATCCAACCGTGCAGACCTCGCTGGACGGATGGGTCGCCTACTTCATGCAGGCCAATCCGGACGTCGATTCCATCTCGAAGGATGCGCCGCGCGTGGGCTTGAATCTTCCCAATCCCTATTGGACGTTGCTTACGCCGTTCGCGACATTCGTCGGCATGTACACGAACGTCCCCGAGCACGGCTCGATCGATTCAAATCAGCAGCAATGGCTGACCAACGAGTTCGCCACAGCGCCCAAAAATCTTCCTCTCATCCTCGCGCTGCATCACCCGATCTACTCATTCGATATTTTTCACAGCGGGAGCTCGAAGATGGCCGATGTGCTCGAGAATGCCATTCGGGATACCGGGCGAGTCCCGAACCTTGTTCTCGCCGGGCATGTCCACGATTATCAGCGCGTTGAGCAGTCGATTGCGCCGGACGGGCCCACGCCGTTCCTGGTCGTCGGAAACGGAGGTTACCACAACCTGCATCAAATTCATTCGGCGAATGGAACCGTCGCTGCGGACACGAAAGCCAAACTGGTTTACGGAAAAGTAGTTTGGGGCTATCTCACACTGACGATCGATAAGAAAGACATCAGCGGCGAAACCACGGAAATAGACAGGACTGGCAAAGTAACGGCGGGAGACACTTTTTCTTATCCTGCCAAGCCGGTCTTCCTCGATGATCCCAAGAGCGTGCCAACGTTGTAAGGCGGCACTGCGAACGAAGGACGTGGCGCGGCTAGTGCTGAGCTACCAGTTGAACATCGTGCCGTCCAGTTTTCTGTTCACTGGGAGATACGCGCGCTCGTAGGAAAATTTTGACGCGAACTTTTCGTCGTAGTCCACGCCCAGGCCGGGACCGTCTCCCGGAAGAAGGTAACCGTCGCTGAAGGAATAGGTGTGCGGAAACACTTCGTCGGTTTCCTTGGTATGCAGCATGTATTCCTGCAAGCCGAAATTGTTCACGGAAATGTCGAAATGGAGCGCCGCCGCGAGAGAAACGGGCGACAAGTCGGTGGCGCCATGGCAGGCGGTTAGGACGTGATACATTTCGGCGAGATGAGCGACTTTTTTCAGGTGCGTGATTCCCCCGCTGTGGACCGTGGCCATCCGGATGTAGTCGATTAACTGCTCGCTGATCACCGTGCGTGCATCCCAAATCGTGTTGAAGACTTCGCCGAGGGCGAGCGGCGTGGTGGTGTGCTGGCGGACGATGCGAAAGCCTTCCTGAAGCTCCGCCGTGACGGCGTCTTCGAGCCAGAAAAGATGGTAAGGCTCGAGGCTTTTGCCGAGGCGAGCGGCTTCGATCGGCGTGAGGCGATGATGCGCGTCGTGCAACAGGTGAACATCGTCGCCAAACTTCAGGCGCAATCGTTCGAAAAGCTTTGGCACATGCAGCAAATATTTTTCAGTGGACCAGACGGTTTCTGGAGGCAAGCCTTTTTCAGCGGGCTCGTAGTAGAACTTATCTTTCGCGACGCCGTAGGTTGAGGGAATGCCCGGAATTCCCGATTGCGCGCGAATGGCGCGATAGCCCATGGCCGCGTATTTGCCCACTTCATCGATGGTTTCTTCGATGTCGCGGCCATTGGCGTGTCCATAAACCATGACGCCCGTGCGGCTCTTTCCGCCGAGTAGATTGTAGACTGGCGTGTTGAGGGCTTTGCCCTTGATGTCCCAGAGCGCGACGTCGATGGCGCCAATCGCGGCCATGGTCACGGGACCGCGCCGCCAGTACGCGCCGCGATAAAAATATTGCCAGATGTCCTCGGACTGAAAAGGATCGCGGCCGATCAGGCACGGAATCAGATGATCGGAGAGATAGGAAGCGACGGCCAGTTCGCGGCCGTTTAACGTTGCGTCGCCGAGGCCGTAGATACCTTGGTCGGTATAAACTTTTAGCGTGACGAAATTTCTGCCGGGCGACGTGATCAATACTTTCGCGTCAGTTATTTTCACTTACCCTCCTCATCTTGAAATCGTGGTCGATCGAGAATCAGGAATCATTGGTGAGGCGGGTGAGGGTTCCTCAGAGGCGGAAGAGGCTGCCGAAAGCGTCGTCTCATCCAATAGACTGGCGGACTGCTTGTCGAGATAAATTGTCGCGTGCGCGTGCGTGCGCAGAATCGACGCTGGCGCTGAAGGACTGATAGGCCCTTCGAGGCACGCCTTGACCGCTTGGGCTTTGCGAGCATCGGGAACGACCGCGATGATCTCTTTTGCTTGCAAAATTTGGCGCACGGACATGGAGAGCGCGCGTTCCGGAACTTCTGAGAGCTGAGCGAACCAGCCTTCGCCGACTTGTTGCCGCCGGCACGCTTCATCCAGATTCACGAGGATGTAGCAATCGTTCGTTTCGAAATCCGCTGGAGGGTCGTTGAACGCGAGATGGCCATTTTCGCCGATGCCTACAAAGGCGACGTCAATCGGGGCCATGCGAATGGCCGCGCTAGCCGTACGAATCACTTCGGCGGGATCTTCTTCGCCATTCAGTGCATGATAGCGGACGATTCCAGTTCTGTCGGCCAAGCGTTCTTGAATGTATTTCGAGAAGCTGGCGGGGTGAGTCATCGGCAGTCCGACATATTCGTCCAGCTGGAACAACTCCACTTTTTGCCAGTAGAGACTGGGCGATTTTGTAAGTGAGTCCAAGAATTCGAACTGAGAGGCGCCGGTTGCAACGACGATGCGTGCCCCCGCGCGAACTGCGATTGCATCGCGGATGATCGCAGCCGCGCGCGCGGCCGCCGCTTTTCCCAGAGCCTCCTTATCTTCAAACACCTGGACAAACAAGCGTGAGTCTCCTTAGCTGCGGGTATCGGAAC
>JBARCY010000087.1:0-1773 GCA_049794595.1 Candidatus Acidiferrum sp. | reverse complement strand
CGGGCGATCAAGTACGCGCTGAAACATGGCCGAAAAAGCGTTACGCTCGTGCACAAAGGGAATATTCAAAAATTTACGGAGGGCGCGTTCCGGGATTGGGGTTATGACCTGGCGCGCGAGGAGTTCCGGGCAGACTCGGTGACGGAGCGGGAGAGTTGGATCCTCGACAACTTGGACAAGAAC
Organism: Candidatus Acidiferrum sp.; assembly: GCA_049794595.1. Classification (GTDB taxonomy): domain Bacteria; phylum Acidobacteriota; class Terriglobia; order Acidiferrales; family UBA7541; genus Acidiferrum. The sequence continues at coordinate 1,590 of JBARCY010000087.1, read as the reverse complement.
CCCGGTCTGAGCATAGAGAAGAATGCGGCGATGATCGAGCCGGGACTGGAACAGGCCACGGAAGCGTTTGTGAAAGCGGTTTGCGACGAAGTGAAGCAGACTCTCGATTCCATTGTGGCGACTCACGGCAAGGGACAATGGAAGAAAAAGTTGATGATCAACGATCGCATCGCGGATTCCGTGTTTCAGCAAGTGCTGCTTCGAGCCGATGAATACAGCGTGCTGGCCACGCCGAATCTCAACGGCGATTATCTTTCGGATGCTTGCGCGGCGCAGGTGGGCGGCCTGGGGATGGCGCCGGGATCGAATATCGGCGATGGTTTCGGCGTATTTGAGGCCACGCACGGGACGGCGCCGAAATACGCCGACAAGGACGTGATCAATCCCAGCTCCCTGATGCTATCTGGCGCGATGATGTTTGAATTTCTTGGATGGAAGGAAGCTTCGCAGTTGATTGAGGATGGGATTGCGCGGACGATCCAGCAAAAGCGCGTGACGTATGATCTCGAGCGGCTCATGCCGGGGGCGACGAAGGTTGGAACAGCGGCGTTTGCCTCGGCGATTATTGAGAATATGCAGGCTGCCGCGGTCGCGCGCTAGTTGGGCTTCGCAATAGAGAACAAAAAGACAACGCAGAGACGCAGAGTGCGCTGAGCCGGCGCAAAGAGATTCCAATTCACACGAGGAGAGTGATGAGCAGAAAAAAAGTTACGGTTGTAGGCGGCGGTTTTGTGGGATCGACGACGGCGCAGCGGATTGTTGATTTGGAACTTGCCGATGTCGTGTTGACGGATATTTTGGATGGTCCTCCGGCGGGCAAGGCGCTGGACATGTTGGAATCGGGCCCCATCACGCGCACGGATTCGCGCGCGACGGGCATTTCGACGGCGACAGGCGACTACAGCGCAACAGCTGGCAGCGACATCGTGGTGATCACCGCGGGATTCCCGCGCAAGCCGGGGATGAGCCGCGACGACTTGCTGAAGGCGAACTACGACGTCGTCAAGGCAGTCGTCGAGCAGATCGTCAAGCACTCCCCGAACTGCATCATTATCGTGGTGACAAATCCTCTGGATGCCATGGCGCAGGCCGCGTTCAAGGTGAGCGGATTCCCCAAAAATCGCGTGCTGGGAATGGCCGGGGTGCTGGACTCGGCGCGCATGAGCGCTTTTGTTGCCGCGGAATGCAAGGTCAGCGTGGAAAACGTCCACTCGTTCGTGCTCGGCGGCCACGGCGACGACATGGTGCCGCTGCCTCGGTATTCGACCGTAGCCGGAATTCCCCTCCCCGATTTGCTCCCGAAAGAGCGGATCGACGCCATCGTCGAACGCACCCGCAAAGGCGGCGCGGAGATCGTCAACCTGCTGAAGACCGGTTCTGCCTACTATGCGCCGTCGGCCGCGGCGGTCGAGATGGTGGAAGCCATTCTTAAAGACAAAAAGAAAATCCTGCCGTGCGCGGTGTACCTGGACGGCGAATATGGCGTCAAGGGCTTGTTCGTCGGCGTCCCTGCAAAACTTGGCGCCGGTGGCGTAGAGGAGATCATCCAGATCAAATTGACCGCGGAGGAAAACGCAGCGCTGCAGAAAT
>JBARCY010000086.1:0-1691 GCA_049794595.1 Candidatus Acidiferrum sp. | reverse complement strand
AATCCTTCACCTGCAACAGAGTGCGAGTGACGGCAGCCCCTTCCGCCAATCCTTGCCGGCGTAACTCCTCAAAACTTTCCTCGAGATGGGCCGCGAGTTCCGCGATGACTTCGCCCCTCTCATCCTGCTCAAGAAAAAGACCAGCGAGCCTTTCGCGCACGAGCGCGTTCCAATCAGGCATGCGACACCTTAGTGAGCCGCTTCAACGCGCGAAACAGTTCGGCCCATTCCTTGCGGATGGGCGAAAGCTCCTTCTTCCCCTGAGGAGTGAGCCGGTAGCAGCGTCGCCGCCGACCGGCCCGGCTGGTTTCCCAGGCGCCGCGCACCCAGCCGCGTTTTTCCAGCCGGTAAAGCAGCGGATACAACGATGCCAGCGTAAATCGCAGCGAGCCCTGCGTCTGCTCTTCGATGCGCCGCGCCATTTCATAGCCATGCAGCGGCCCGTCTTCGAGCACGCTCAACACCGCAAGTTCCGCTGTCCCGCGTTTGATACCTGGAGCAATCATGAGCCCTCTCCCTATGTATAGGAATCTTATATATAGCCGCAAGAGATGTCAACTGCACTGAAGATCAGGTGTGCGTTCCACGAAAATAGGTCGGCTTGTCTAGACCGAGCCGCTTGTTCCCGCATCTACCCGGGGGTGGCTCGGATCGTTATTCGCCAAGGGGGGCGGCAATACCCAAAAAGACTAACACGGCTCGATTCAGCCGGAGCATATCCTTATTAGCAAGCTGGCCAACATGTACCCCGAGCTTTGTTTTCGGAACCGTGGTGACCTTATCGACCATCAACCGGCACTCCGCTCGCAATCCGTTGCCTTCGCTCGGCTTGATCAGTAGCCGGAACAGCGGCGCCTCCGTCGGGTCCGTCGTGAACGCGCACACCGTAACCGAGTCTGTCTTGTCGAAACGGTCGTCTTGCAGAATCACCACCGGCCGTGGCTTCCCGGAATAGTCCACGCCGCCTGCAACCATCCAAATCTCCCCGCGCTTCACGTCTCGCCCGCGTTGGAGATGGCATCGATAAAGTCTTGATCCTGCTTGGTACTGGGACTCTTGGCAACCGCGAGGGACTGCCTGCGCGCTTCCGCCGCAAAGACGGGCGAGCGTAGATCGGGCACCCAAATTTGTATGGGCCGTAAACCTTGCTTGCGCAAACGTTTGCGATGCGCTCTCACCTTATCTCGGGACGTCTTCGGCCGGCTCCTTGTTCCCATTTCAACCCTCCAGGTGGGTTACATGTAACTTACCACAACTTCGGCTTCGCGCTCCACGCTGGTGAGCAAGAATTGCCTTGCCACGAAATCAATTTGAGAACCTGCAAAGGATTCAGGCCGAGGCTCGGAGCGAAGAGGGAAAAGTGGTTACTGGCGTCGCGACGGGAATCGCAACGCCCTCAGCTTCTGGGCTGACCGCAACTTCCGGATGCAGAATTTTTGCCAGCGCCTCGATTCCGCTGATGAGCCGAGGCCCGGGACGCGAAAAGTACCCGCTGGCGTCCATCGCATACACACACCCGTCGCGCACTGCCGGAATCGCGCTCCACTCTTCCGGGAACGACATCGCGCGGTATTCATCACGCGCTTGCTTGGCGCTGTAACCGCACTGCGCAATCAACAGAACTTCCGGAGCGGCCTCGATCACATCTTCTGCAGAAACGCGGAACGACGGTGTCCGCTTCCGGCCCAGCA
>JBARCY010000085.1:0-4319 GCA_049794595.1 Candidatus Acidiferrum sp. | reverse complement strand
AAAATGTTCCGTTGTACGCCAACTCTGGCCGTTCGTTGCCGTCCTTGAATCCCTGCGAGGTGTAGCCAACGCGGAAATCCATTTTCATCGTTTCATTCGGTTCGAGCGGCTTGTCCAGCTTGTAGATAGAATAGAAATGTTCCTTGTCGTCGAGCGTCTCTTTAAATCCGCGGTCGAATTTTACTTCCTCTACGGATTCCTTGCCGTCCGTGACATGCACCTCATCGATGGGCTTATCGGAATGATTCAGGAGCAGGTAGGACCCAGTGGCGGAGAACGAGCGCCGCTCCGGAAAGATATCCACGGCCACATCCACCGCGGTTACTTTGGGCTGCGGCAGCCGCTCATACTTTTTGTAAAGTCTTTCATACTCCGCCGTGCGATGCCGGTTTTGCTTTGCGGTAAGGAAGCGATTCAGGACGTGCGTGTTGTAGAAAAATACCGCGCCGCAGGTTCCAGCCAGCAGCAGAAACACCGCCGACGCGGGGATCAACTGCCGCATGCGCGGTCCGGCCTTTTTCCAGCGTGCCGCGAAAGATTGCTCGGTTCCGCGCCTTGCAAACGCGATGGCGATTACCGCCAGCAATCCTCCAACGCACAACCAGTAGGCGCTCACCCAAAACAGCGCCTTGACGAAATGCCCGTAGCCGTTCATGTCCGAGTACGTGTAGGGCGTTATTTCTCCATACAAATACAGCCGGTTCTCAATTCCCCATGCGTACAGAATCGGAATCAAAAGAAAGAAGCCCACGACCACCGCATGAGCCACAAACTTGTTTCCCAGAACCGTCTGCAAGAACAACGCGAGCAAGATCACCATCAGCAGTTGCGGCAAATAAATGAGGTAGATCTCCTTCGCATAATGGAGCAACTCAAACCGGAAGTACCCGTCAAAGGTCTGCAAAATCACGCCGCACACCAGCACCACGGATGCCAGCACGGTCTCCACCAGGGCCAGCGCAAGAAACTTGCTCAGAAAGTCTGTCCAGTCTCGCAGCGGCAAAGAGTCGTGGATCTGCTCGAAACGCACGTCCCGCTCCCGCCAAATGACTTCGCCTGCATAAAGTGCCCCGATGATGTAAAGGAACAGTCCCGCCTGTCCGGAGACTACGGACACCACCAAAAACGTTACCGGCCAAACGTCGACGCCATTGTTATTCCCGGCGAAATGCCCGCTAATCAGCACAAACACCAGCATGATCAACGTAATCGCCCAGAACGGAATCTCGTGCACAATATTGAAGAACCGCATGCGCGTGAGCGAGATCAGCTGCTTCCACGTCGTCAAGGAGCCAAAAACCTGCGTCACTCGCGGAAGCTCTGCGGTCAAGCGCCGCGGCTCTTTTTTTACCGTGTCCTCGTCTGCTCTCGCTTCCTTTGCTTTCTTGGTGGACCGCTTCGAGCCCAATACTTCAGCAGACATTGGGAAAAACGCGAAGACGGCGACCAAAGCGAGCGCACCAACACTCAGCCACACGAGGCGATTGTAGAGAAACATTCCTGTCCAGTGTGGAACGAGCGAATTCCTTTCCACCACCGTCCAATAACGCGTCAGGCTCTGGATCATGATCAGTCCAAAGGGATCGGCAATCGAAGGCCAGATACGCTCCAATTTGTTCGACGCAACCACCGTAACCAGCTCAATCAGATAAAACGCGAAAAGCGCCACGCCCTGCAGATAGACAACGACGATATTTCGGGTCAGAGCCGCAACACAAAAAAACAAACTCCCCAGAAACAAAATCTGCACGATCCCGATCGAAGCATAAATCCGGAAATACATCCCAAAATCATTCGGCGCGATGCGCAGCTTGTCTGCCCACGGCATCAGAGTGCCCAGCGTGATGCCGAAAATGATCCCAGAGAAAACAAAGATGGCCGTCACGATCGAGCCCGCCCATCGCCCGCCCAGGTAGCCAAACTTGGTGATCGGCTTCGTGAAAATCAGCTGGTAGGTATCCCCCTGGAAGTCCCGCAAAATCGCCGGCCCAAAAATCGCCGCGATCAGAATCGAACCGAACAGCGTCACTTGCGTCGTGAGCAGCAGCGTGGCGAATGGGCCGTTCAGAAGCACCTTCCCGCTTCTAACCGGCCCAAAGTCGCGCGCGGCCACGGAGAAAAACGGCAGAATCGCCGCAAGCAAGAAATAAATGTATGTTGAGATGCTTTTAAGCCGCAGCTTCAGTTCGAATAGAAAGAAGTCCATGAACATGTCGTGTTCTCCCCTTCAATTCCGACGATGCTGCGACAACTGGCGGAAATACACGTCTTCGAGGTCCGCTTCCACGGGAAGAAACCCATCGCTCAGTGGAGCTTCTGAATACACGCGCACTTCGTTTAACCCGCCCACGCGATGCACCGAAATCATCGGAAATGTTTTTTCAATCGCTTCCCGCTCCGCATCCGTCGGCACCACTTTGCTCCACACCCGCCCTTTCACCGCTTCAATCGCCTCGGACGGCACTCCTTCCAGAATCAGTTCTCCGCTGCTGATAATCGCCATCCGCGAACACAGCTCGCGGACGTCCGCAACGATATGCGTCGAGAGAATCACAACTACGTTTCGCCCAATCGAACTCAACAGATTCAAGAATCGGTTTCGCTCCGCCGGATCGAGCCCCGCCGTCGGCTCATCCACGATAATCAGCTTGGGATTCGCCAGCAGCGCCTGCGCGATTCCAAAACGCTGTTTCATTCCGCCCGAGTAGCCGCCCAGCGCTTTCTTCCGCACTTCCCACAAATTCGTCTGCTGCAGTAATCCTTCGACAATCTCTTTACGCTCTCCGCCCTTTGTAATTCCCTTCATCACGGCAAGATGATTCAGCATGTCCACCGCCGACATCTTCGGGTACACGCCAAATTCCTGTGGCAAATAGCCGAGCAACTTGCGCGTGGCATCCTTGTTCCCAATCAAGTCCAGTCCATCGAGAGTCGCTGACCCTGTGTCCGGGTCGAGCAAGGTCGCCAGAATCTTCATGAACGTCGACTTCCCGGCTCCGTTCGGACCGATTAGCCCGAACATGCCGGGAGGGATATCCAGCGAGACTCCGCATAAGGCCCGAACGCCTCCCGCATAGGTTTTGGCAAGTTTGCGTATAGAAAGCACTAGGTCGGCTCCTTTTTCAACGGCTCGTAAGAACGGGTTTCGTGATTAGTTAGACGCGCTGATTCTAATGACGAAGGACTATACCGGAAAGACGCATTAATTCATCGTATCAATTCAATTCATAATGCTTCGGAGCCGCAGACCAATTTGGCAAACGCTGGAATGTGACCCCATCTAAAAGGGAGGCATCCAAAAAGGGGTAAGATGAAAGCGGAGTGGTCCTCCGGGCTAACTGTTTGATCTATAAAGGTTTGGCGGCGATCCGGTTTCAACTCACGTAGCCGAAATCGCCGCGGGCGTAACGCATAACGAGGAGCGGGCGGATTCGGCGCAAGACGATGTTGAGTCCGTCCATTCGAGGATATATCGTACCCTGCTCCATCGGCGTACCCAAACATTCGGCGCCGGGAATCTAAGTAGAGATATCCTTGACGGAACCGCCCGAGCAAATTTCATGGGCTGGCAAATAGCCCTTTAGAGGTAACTTCGAAATTCTATGTGGATTGTCAGATTAGCGCTCGCGAGGCCCTATACCTTTGTGGTCCTCGCTCTGGTCATCATCCTGCTAACGCCGGTGGTGCTTATGCGCACGCCGACGGACATCTTCCCTGACATCAACATCCCAGTGATCAGCCTGGTGTGGAAATACGACGGGCTCCAGCCACAAGAGATGGAGGAACGCATCACCTCCAACTCGGAGCGCGCCGTCACCACGTTGGTAAACGACGTCGAGCACATCGAATCGGAATCTATCAACGGCATTGCCGTCGTCAAAATTTTCTTCCAGCAGAACGCCAATGTTCAAACTGCCCTGGCTCAAACAACAGCCACGGTGCAGACGATTTTGAAAAGCCTGCCGCCCGGTACGACTCCTCCGCTCGTAGCCATTTTTTCCGCGTCCACCGTCCCCGTTATTCAGATTGGGCTGACCAGCGATAGTTTGAGCGAGCAGCAACTTTTCGATTTCGGGAACAATTTCATTCGCACACAGCTGGCCACGGTGCAGGGCGCCGCGCTTCCCTATCCTTACGGGGGTAAGCAGCGCGTCATTTCGGTGGACATCGACTCCGCCTCACTGCAGTCCAAGGGTCTTGCGCCGGTGGATATCGTGAATGCCGTTAACGCGCAGAACCTGATTCTGCCGACGGGCACCATAAAACTCGGAACGCTCGAGTACACCGTCGAGATGAATGGAAGCCCGCTGACGGTGGAT
>JBARCY010000084.1:0-10867 GCA_049794595.1 Candidatus Acidiferrum sp. | reverse complement strand
AGTAGGTCCTCCGCGATTTCTGCTTGCTACGCTCAATGTACTCCCGCGCGGCTTCGGCGACTCTCTTGCGAGGGGCGGCAGTGGTAATACTGGACGGCGGTCCACCGTACAACGCAGCAATGCATTCGGGGGGTTGGCCGTCCTCCATTCGGATCAGGGAAGTGTGAGCAACGGCGACATCTTTGCCGATCTTGATTGGCGTGCGCTTGCCGCTGCTGCTCGGACGGAGGTAGTAGGTCGCTCCTTCAATCGGAATCGGGCGATGGTTCTTCGAGAACTGCACATTGACGAACGGAAATTTGCCGTCACCTGTGTTGATGCGCGCGATGAGAGTGTAATGGGCCATATCCGTTTTTCCTCGGCAAGCCTGAAAGATTCTTGTTTGAATGCAAGAGGAAAATCGAAAGCTGGCAACAGTGCTGGCAACAGTTAGCGGTTTTCGAAGGTAAGTTCTTTGGTTTCTTCAAATGGTGGAGCCGATGGGATTCGAACCCACGACCTCCTCGATGCCATCGAGGCGCGCTCCCAACTGCGCCACGGCCCCACCGGGTCGCTGTTTTTAAATACTAGCATCCGAGGATTGCTGTCGTCTATACGACGTCGCGGAGATGTGAGAGGAATGCACGGTGCGCGCGTGAAAGCGAGCGTCAGTGAAGGATGACAGGGCCGATAGTACGAGTAAACGAAGGAGCAGCGTCACGGATTGAAAACCGCTCTGAGACATAGGTCCGGCGCCATCTAAAATCAAGGACGCGACGGCAAAAAAGGAAGAGTGGCGCGGGGCGAACCAAAGCGGTTCGCCCCGGAGTGCTTTGGCGCACCGGCAGGTCCGTAAGTTTTGTTTTGTCACGCCAGTTTGGGGTAAGGTGTAGCGCGGCTTTACAAACGTCAGAACGGCGAGGCCTATGGCAAAGCTCACATTTCTTGGTGCGGCTGGGTGTGTAACTGGTTCGAAATACTTGGTCGAGGCAGCCGGCAAGAAACTGCTGGTGGACTGCGGACTCTTTCAAGGCTCGCCGGAACTGAGCGACCGCAACTACAAACCGCTAACCGTTGATCCGAAAACGATTGATTACGCCGTATTGACGCACGCGCACCTGGATCACACGGGCTGGCTTCCCGTGTTGGTCAAGGATGGCTATCGGGGACCAATTTTTGCAAATCCGGCGACGATTGACTTGAGCACGCTTCTCTTGAAAGACTCTGCGCACCTGCAGGAAGAAGACACGTTGCACGCCAAAAAAGGCAAATACAGCCGCCACGCGAATCCAGAGGCGCTCTATACGACAGAAGATGTTGATCCGGCGCTCAGGTTGCTGAAATCCATGCCGCGCAGCGGCGGGTTCGATATTAGCCCCGAGTTTCACGTCACCTCCTACGATGCGGGTCACATTCTGGGATCTTCCAGCTTGGAACTAACGATCACCGAGAACGGAAAAAAGATTGTCGTAGTGTTTTCGGGGGATATCGGTCGATACGACCAGCCGATTTTGAAAGATCCCACCACGCCGCCATCGAAAGCAGATGTGCTGCTTTGCGAATCCACCTACGGCGACCGGGAACATGCATCGGGTGACCCGGCGGAGTTGTTGGCTGACATCGTCAACCGCGTCGCGAAGCGCGGCGGGTCAATCGTGGTTCCGGCCTTCGCCATTGGGCGCACGCAGACCTTTATGTATTACTTGCGGCAGCTCGAGGATCAGCAGCGCATACCGCGACTTCCCGTGTATGTGGATAGCCCCATGGCTCTGAGCGCGACGGATTTGTATTTGAAATATAAAGAAGACCACGACCTCGAGTACTCGCGCGTGGAAGGCAGCGACGGCAAGGGCGACCCGCTGGACATTCATGAATTTCACCTGACGCGGGCGGTCGAAGAATCGAAGGCCATCAACAATGTCAAGACGCCATGTATCATTATTTCTGCGAGCGGGATGGTTTCAGGGGGGCGCGTTCTTCACCATCTGGCGCAGCGGCTGCCGGATGCGCGGAATGCGGTCATTTTGGGTGGTTTCCAAGCGCAGGGAACGCGTGGTCGCGCGTTGCAGGAGGGCGCGAAAGTGCTGCACCTGTTCGGGCAGGCCGTGCCAGTCCGTGCCGAGATCCTGGAAATGGGGCAGTTTTCCGCGCATGCCGGGAAGAGCGAGTTATTGCGGTGGTTAACCGGGCTCGCCGCGCCTCCAAAGCAAACTTATTTAACCCATGGGGAACCGGAAGCGGCCCAATCCTTGCAGAGCGCAATTCAAGACAAGTTCAAATGGAAGGTTGCGGTGGCACGCTATCTGGATACGGTAGATTTAGCGGGCTGATGAAGTCCAAAATATTTTTGGCGAGTCAGGAAACTAATTTCGAGCTGGCATCGTCTATACATACAAGACCACTCGCGGGGTAGGGGGCTAACCACCACAGGGCAACCGACCGTCAGTCTCCTACCCCTAAAAACTTTGGAAGAATCGGTATTTCGAGGATTTAGATAGGTTTAAGAAGCAATCTCTGCGATCGATCTCTATTCCCCGACGAGACCTTTTATTATCAGAGGTTTTTTGCTTTTTCGCGGAGACGCGACAGCCTTTCCTCAGCGGCGGCGAGAGTGGCTTCCTTCTTGCAAAACGTGAAGCGGACCTGCGTTGCGCCGTCTTGGGCGTCGTTGTAGAAGCTGGAGCCAGGGACCACGGCTACTCCGATTTTTTCGACCAGAAACTTGGCGAAGGATACGTCCCGTGAGCCGGCTGGGAATTGATGGGCAGGGAAATCGAAGCCTGAGATGTCCGTCATGATGTAATACGCTCCGCGCGGCTTAAACACCTTGAAGCCGGAAGCGGCGAGGATTTTCAGCAATCGCTCGCGCCTCACGGTGTAGTCCGCGGCGAGTTTGTCGTAGTACGACTGCGGCGATCTCAGCGCGATGGAGCCCGCCTGCTGCAAAGGCGCGGCGGCGCCCACCGTAAGAAAGTCGTGTACCTTGCGGATAGCCGCGGTTGCTTCGGGCGAAGCGATAGCCCAGCCCACGCGCCAGCCGGTCACGCTGTAGGTCTTGGACATGCCATTGATCACAATCGTGCGATCGCGCATGCCATCGATGCGCGCCATCGAGATGTGCTCTGCGCCGTCGTACAGAATGTGCTCGTAAATTTCGTCGGTAATGCAGTACGCGTTCCAACGGACGCATAGATCGCGGATAAATTCGAGCTCGCCGCGGCTGAACACTTTTCCCGTGGGATTGTTGGGCGTATTCAGGATGATGGCCTTGGTGTGTGGGCCGAAAGCCGCGGCCAGCTCCCTTTCGTCGAAAGTCCAATCCGGGGGGCTTAGCTTCACGAAGCGCGGCGTGGCCCCGCTCAAGATCGCGTCCGGCCCGTAGTTTTCGTAAAAAGGCTCGAACACGACGGTCTCGTCGCCAGGATTGATGATGGCCAGCATGGTGGACATCATCGCTTCCGTGGAGCCGCAGCAAATCGTGATCTCGCGCTCGGGATCAACGCGCACTCCTTGCGTCCGCTCAAATTTCTCGACAATGGCGTCACGTAGCGCCTTGGCGCCCCAGGTTATCGCGTATTGATTGATGTCATCGGCGATGGCTTGCCGTGCCGCTTCCTTAATCTCGGCAGGCGCGGCGAAATCGGGAAATCCCTGCGAAAGATTGACCGCGCCGTGCTTCATCGCCAGCCGCGTCATCTCGCGAATCACGGATTCGGTGAATTTCTCAGCTTTTGCCGAGAGCATGCGGCGAGCGGCCTGCGCCATACCAGTTTCAGATGGGTTCATTTAACCTGCCAGCAGATCTGGATTGTCAGCGCAATCGCGGCGGAAAACAACGGCTCGCAGAAACCTTACCGGCCATGCCCTGCTGCCGACGCTGACGTAGACGTCGAAGACGCGCCCGGCTGACCATAAATCATCCGGTAGACTTCGGAATTGCGCAAGACGATTTGCACGTAATCGCGTGTTTCGCTGAAGGGAATGGATTCCACGAGCTCGGGGATTTCGTCGTAGTTGCGCTCGGCTTTCCACGCCGCGATGCGGTCTTCCCCGGCGTCGAATGCCGCCAACGCGTAAGCGGGCGCTCCCGTCAACTTCACGAGTCCGGAAATGTACAGCATCCCAAGCTGGATGTTGTAGTCGGGCTGAAAAAGCTTGGCCGGCGAAAAACGCACGCGAAGCTGCTTGGCCAGCAGCCGACCCGTTTTCGGGATTACTTGCATCAATCCAATCGCGTCTTGTGGCGAAAGCGCGTCGGCCTGAAAAGTGGATTCCTGCCTCATCAGCCCAGCCGCGAGCATAGGGTCGAAATTGTTTTTGGCTGCCTCGCGCCGGATCACGGATTCATACGGAAGCGGGTAAAGCACCTTCCAGACTTCAATGGGCAGGTCGCCGAATTTGCGCGCATCAAAATTGGGAACCATGACGCGCCCGTAAGCCATGCCAACGGCAAAATGGCCCTGATCGAATGCGGCTTGCGCGGCTTCGTAGAGAAAGCGTGGCGACGAGGTAGCGAAGTACGCGTTTTTCAGCTCCAGCTCCGCAGCGGAATCAAACGCAATGGTGCGCAAGGCCTGCGCGCGCGCCCAGCGATCCGCGGCGGCAGGGGGAATCGGCTCATCAAAGGGCCGCAGCGCGGGCGGCGGGGGAATCTTGTCTAGAATTTCCGGGGCTGGCGGGTCGGCAGCAGCTGTGTCGGGGCCAAGTTTACTAAGGCGCTCCCCAGCAGCATGGCCAAAATAAGTTTGGGGAAAGCGGTCCGCGTCTTTCTCATAGTAGGCTTGTGCTTCGGCCACTTTTCCATTGCGTTCCGCATCACGGCCCAGCCAATAGACCACGTCCGGCGTGTCCGCCGATGCCGGATACCTCAGTAGAAATGCCGTGAGTTTTTGTTCCGCGTCAGGCTGCCGATTCAGATAGGATACCCACGCGACGCGCCATTCCGCATTGAACGCGTTTCTCCCGCTCGGAAAAGTATCCACAACGCGCTGATAGTAGGTGGCGGCTTTGGTGCGGTCGAGGTTCACCCAATAGTAGTTCCCCGCCGCCATCAGCCCGTCTTCGTTCCACTTGCTCAGCGGATATTTCTGCGTGAGCTCGTTCAGGGTCGCAAACATTTCGTCGGTCTTCTGATCAGCACGATAGAATTGCGACAGCGCGTAAAGCCGTTCCGCATCGACCTCGAAATCCGATGTCTTTAGCGAGACAAGAAGCTTTGGGGAGCCTTTCAGCTGCACCCGCGCTTCCGCAACCCGCAGTTCCGCCAGTTGCCGGTTGGGATTCTGGGGATCTTGTAGCATCCCCAGGAGTTTCTCGAACTCCACACGCGCTTCTTTCCATTTATGCGCGTCATAAAACGCCTGCGCCCGCTGCTGCTGCAATTCGACCCCGGGATAGGGATACTCCTTGCCCATCTCGTGCATGATTTTCTTCAACGGGCTCTCGGCGTCCTTCGCCTCATCACCCTGCGAATACTTATAGAAAATTGCCTGGTAATCTCTGGCCGCTTGCGCGAGTTGATGCGATGCCTGATAAGCCCGAGCCCTCAGAAGAAGCATCGCGGGACGAGTATCCGTCGCTGGATAAGAATTCAGCGCATCGATGGCGTCCTGCGAATGGGCGAGTTCGGTCGCCAGGGGCGCAAGGTTCTCGAGCAACTGCTCCTTCATCGCCGCGTTCGGATAGTCGTGTTGAACCGTCTCCAAATCATTGAGCGCTTCTTTCGAGTGGCCCAGCGCATGTTCCGCCTGCGCCGTCCAGTAGAGAACGTACTCGCGAAGTAGCGAGTCCGCGCTCGCCTTGTGGAACCACGCCAAGGCTTGCTGGTCCCGTTTTTTCGAGTAATCGTCGGAACCAAGCGCCAGCGCCGCGCGCGCGCCCCATACATTTGCAACATTCGTCGTAGCGAACGCGGAAAGCTTGCCGTAAGCGCCAGGGTCCGCGAAATGCAAATCGCGCGCCAGACCCGACAGTTCTTTTTGCCGCGCGCGATCTTCCGGTGTGTCTCCCGCAACAAGCTGCGGACCAGCCGTTTCCGGCACGCACCCGGCCCTGCACGGAACGGGCTCCGGCTTCTTAATTTTCTTTTTCTTGTGAGCACGCGAAGGCGCCCGCCGCGCCGCGGGCACGCCGCTGCCGTTGGCAACCAGCCCGAACGCCAGCATCATGGCGCACACGCTTAACGCCGCTGCGGCCCAGGTTCTCGCCGTGGCCGCTCTTCTACCCGCAATCTTAGCGATGCCGCGCAGGCGTGGCGTACGGGTATTCGCCGAGAGCGTGTGCATCGCCCTCCGCGAGGATTTCCACCATCCAGCGGTAAAAGTAATCCACTGGGTGGTCCATGATGGGTTTGAAGCGCCGGTCGTATTCTCGATGAGCTTTTTCAATGTCGTCTTTCAATCGGATGCAGAGATCCTTCTTTTCGCGGCCTAGCCGCACCTGCTCAGGTCTCAGCATTTTAATATCTTGCATCGAAACTTTCGCCACCCGATTTGCGCGCCTGTGCAATTCCTGTTCCTCGGGCGAAAGTTGGTTGACGTCGAACTCGTCTTCGAACCCGTGCTCAGCGTCAATCTCCGATTCCCCGGGCTCGATCAACTCGATCGCTTCCGCCTCAGCTTCCAGCTCGATCACTGGTTCGAGTTCGGGCGCTGCCCCCACAACCGGCGCAACAGGTGGTTCAACCCTCGGCGACGCCTTCACGCTGGCAGCCGTCGCTGACGCATGGGCCATCGGTGTGGGCACCGAAGGCTGCGGCCGTGTGGGCGGCGCCGCAGGTTCCGCTCCTGCCGTGCTAATTAGATGCGTAATTTGCTCTTCCAGCGGAGATCGCTGCCCAGGCTGCATCGACATCGCCACGAATCGCGACAAAACTTCCAGCGCCGCCGACAACGACGCCGCCGAAGTCTGCGCCCGCAACATCGAAGGCAGCGCATTCGTCGGCCTCGAGCTAGCGCACGCCGCTACAATATCGCCAACAGCCTGATGCAGCTCATCCGCGTTCCGCTGGATCCGTTCGAGGTTCTCCCTCAATGCTCGCGATACGGCTTGTTCCACGGCGTTCGGCTCTTGTGCCATTCCTGTTTTCTGGGGTCTTTTCCCGAACCTTCGTCCGCAATGCCCCTTCTCGTGATTTTGGAAGGCAACCTGTTTCGAGTCAACCGCCTAGCGGTACCTATGTGCCCAATCGTTGCTTAACCTCCCTTCTCGCTTCCCCCTGCCATCCACAAGAACCGCCCCGCTCGCCCGCAGCCCCGAACCAGATGCACCGTGCTTGTTAACATTTCTGTTTTTCGGAAGTGCTATCCTCATCCGATGCCTTCTACCATGAGCCGAAACCCATGCGTTCGTCGTCCCCCTGTGGGTGGTTGACGATTACTGCATCTAAGAAAGGCAGGTCCCTTTCCGTGCCGCGAATCACAAGCCAATTCTTCCCCTCGCGAGCGCGTAGGCCATTATTAGCTTTTGCATTTGCTTTAGCCTCAGCCATCGCCACAGCCATGGCACCTGCTGCCGTCTCAGCGCAACTTCTTCCTTCCGCATCTCCCACGCCGCCGCAGTCGACCACTTCTTCTTCCAGTGCGCAAGCTGAGCCGCTCCTTGCCGACACCACTACGCGCAACGGGCCGTTTTCCCTCGGCAATCAGCTATACACCGTGCTCCTGCACGACAAAATGATTGTCGAAAATTCCTCGCGCCCAGCGAGCGATCTCAGCTTTACCGCCACGCTGTCCCGTCTGGAAATTCTCGATGCCCAAGGTAATTCCGTCCATCAGGAGACCTTCCACTATGACGTCGTGCAGCGCCGCTTCGCGCAAACATTGTCTGCATCCGCATCGCTTCTCCCCGGTACCGGCGGCGTAGCCCTCGTCATCCGATTTCTCGAGCGCTCCACCCCATCTCAGAACGCGGATTCCCCATCGGCTCCATTGGCCTCATTGGCCAAAGAGTCGTGGCAAGTCTTCGGCCTCGTGAATGGCCATCTCGCGCCCTTCGGCGCCGTGCTTCCGCTCGGCCACGGCACCGATATCACCGTGGGAGGTACGCTCGCCGCCGTAATGATAACCGGCGGCATCGAGCTGCTGCCCATGGCTAGCACGGCCGAGGTCCTGGCCTTTCGCGTATGGACCGGCAATTTCTATGCCCTGGTGCCCGTGCGATTCGACTGGCCCCACGGCAAATGGGGTGAAGGCGAGGAGTGCTACGCCACCAACAACGGCACACTCACCGAACGGGGTTGTCTCATCCACATGGCAGCCATCCCCGAACCTCGCCCGCCTGATGCCGACCCTGTCTACGTGCACCTCTTCGAAGCCCCCGACGGAAACCTGCACAATTCGCTCAACATCGGCATCAGTCCCGATTCGCACCCCGAATTTTTGGATATGATGGCTATCGTCCAGTGGGAAGCCAAAGGAGAGCGCGTCGAATGCAGCTTCAGAAACCTCTGGCTGCGCATCCGCATCAACGGCAAAGAAGGCTGGGTCCAAGGCCAGCAAGCCTTCACCGCCCTCGGCCTCCCGCTAACAAGCCCGCACTAATCTCGCCCTGTTGGCTGGAGGTTCCCTGCCGCCGTTCGCATTCCGCCTTCCCGCCCCCAGTTAACAGTTTTTTACGGGCACAGATCAGAATTCCCTTGGAAACCGGGGAAACCGGGGACGGGAAACCGGGGGAAACCGGGGACAGACGGGACGTTTTCTGGTATTTTGTCTGTGATGGCGCGCCTTTCCCGTATCGTAGTCGTAAATGTTCCGCACCATGTGACGCAGCGTGGCAATGCTCGGCAGTTCATCCTAGCTGACGACCGCGAGCGTCTCGTCTACTTAGATCTGCTTCGGAACTACGCTGAACACCACGAACTCTCGCTGCTGGGCTACTGCCTCATGTCCAACCATGTGCATATAGTAGCCGTCCCCCGGAAGCCCGACGCTTTGGCGTTGGCCCTGAAGCAGACTCACGGACGGTACGCGCGGGTGGCCGCCCATTAAAGCGCTCCGACGATTTTGACTTTGATTTTCTCCGGGGGTGGCCTACCCTTTGCGGTTTTTGCAAAGGGTGGGCCACTCCGGGGTTTGCCTGTGCCTTAATCTCTTCTATTCAACAGGATCGATCCCAATCAACCCGTGCTCATCCTTCGCATAAAATGAAAAACTGCTCCACGGCCACTCTTGCGGATGTTCCACCAATCTCCCCATCACCGGATTAGCGTGCATGTAATGCAGTTTTTCTTTCCTCTTCGCATCACTCCAGACATTGAAGTCGTAAAACCGCCGTTGCCAAAAGCGCCGGTCGTCTTTCATCGAGTCACCAAACTTCAAGGAAAGCTGGCCGCCCAAAACCCGTCTCTTCTTTCTCCGCATCGCTCGCGACACGCGCTGTTTCAGCACTTGCAATACCCGCGACACATTCCCTTTCTTCGGCTCGCTGATCAGCAGATGCACGTGCTCAGGCATGAGCACATACCCGATCAGCCGGAACTGAAATTTGCTTCGGACTTCTCCCAGAACTTTCAGAAACAAATTTCTCGCGCGGACGGTTTCCAGATACCGCCGCCGGTGATAACAACAAAACGTAATGAAATGCAGATCGCCTTGCCCGTAGTGCCGTTTCAATCCTCTCGGCATCGCGCTATCCAAAAGAGTGGCCCACCCTTGCAAAACCCGCAAGGGTAGGCCACCCCAGAGTCTTTACTGCATCGCAAAGTGTGGCTATTCTATCGCTCACGACCCAATGTCATGCAAAACAAAAACGATCCCGGATTTAAAGGATCTGCCACCCGCCTGCGGCAGCTACTTCACCAACGCAACAAACTTTGTCAATGTGGCAACGGCGTACACAGCCGCAGGCGTCGGAACTGTGGTAGCAGCGCCCGTGGTGGCCTCTGCCCTCGGCCCGTACGGCCCAGTTTTTGGGACTCGTTTCATGGGAAATGAGCCACTTCTAAACTCTGCAGATGAGCTTCGCATCGGGTGGAGCTACACCCGGTCAAGCGGCGAATACGTTTTCAGAATCGGTGGCGACTGGCTGAAACCGTTTATGGAGAATCCGCACATCAATCTGTGGCCGCCAAGCTGGTGGGGCGGACCGCCAGGACCGTGAGCGATGCCACGAGAATTAGACAGGCCAAAGTCTCTGGTTGACATGGCTCCTTGCACGGCTCCGGGATTCCAAACGGATTTCGTCCAGGAATTACGGAACCTTTTTACTGAGTTGCCAGTCGGTGTAGCACGTCTGGAAATTGGCCGCGTTCCAGGTCACCCTGAATGGCCGGACCCGTATTTCGAGGTCATCCCGGCGAAGCCCCTCGCCGCTCGCTTCACGGGAGTCGCCATTTCAAAGGACTTAGATATCACTATCGGCGAAGCACAGCGCGAGTTTATTGGGTTTGCTCGGGGTGGAAACCTGGTCCGCGGAGCAAGCTGGCAAGAGGAACTGCGGTGGATTTGGCAGGCGGTCATAACAGGGGGTTTCACCCAGCGCCACTACGTGGACTCAAGTGGAAAGGTTATTGGCTGGCTTGCGAAGTTCACAGTAAAAGGCAAGCAAGTCGTCTTTCGCAACGGCCGCCGATCTGAAAAACTACTCGGGCCAGCCCAGGTGAAGATTGTCAGCTACGAGCCCTACGTTTAGGCAAGCAGGTGGCCGTCGCTTAACACTTCGTACTGGGCTTGACACTGGGAAACCCGGGGACAGACGGGACGTTCTCCAGTTTTTCCAATCTGAAACCCGGGGAAGCCGGGGACAGACGGGATGTTTCCCTAATATTCATCGCCAAACCGTCTCACCAAACTCCCAAATTCCCCCCAACCACCTCAATCCACTCCACTTCCCCGTCTCACGTTCGAATGATATACACTCCATAATAGTCCTTGACAGTAATGCAAATCCA
>JBARCY010000083.1:0-23465 GCA_049794595.1 Candidatus Acidiferrum sp. | reverse complement strand
CTAGCTTCTGGCAAGTCTTGCGCCGTAGGAGCATCCTCTGAGAACAAAATTAGAGATTTGCACCGAAACGGATTACTTGCAGGCCCACCTGACTGTTATTGTGGCGGAATCTCGCCACAGGAATCCGGCGCTCGACAATCTCAAACAGCGGGCAACGTCGATACTGACGAAATGGGCTACGGCGTGCGGGTGGCGGGGCCCAGGAAAGAGGAAGAGCCCACCTTTTCAAAAACAAAACCCGAAAAGGCAGGCCCCTCGGGGAAAAGACAAAGTCAAAACCGCCTTCTCGCGCTAAGGCTGTCCCACCCACCAAACCCGAGAAGGCCGGCCACCAGAGAAATTGACAAAATCAAAGTCGTCGCACGGCTCTGAGACCATCGCACCTGCCAAAGCTGCAGTTTACGAGTCAAAATCCCCTGGTGTGAAACCGACACCCGCGGCACCCGCGCCTTACCGTCCCAGTGCGGACGGAGTTGAAATTCTTCGCGTGATTCACGGTTCTAGAAATATTGCGGCGCTGTTGCGTCGTGAAGGGGTTGAGTGAGCGGCGTATTCACCGGCAGGCAAGGCCGCGCAAACGTCAAACACCGCGCCCTGAAAACCGCTGGGATGTGGCACCCGCGCTAAGGGTCGTCCACCCGCCAGTAAGAAGCTAGGTCGTCGTTGCGAATCCGCCCCGCACCCAGCCGAACGCTATTCCCAGCGCGTAAACCGCAATGGCATGCATCAGCCAAAGAGCCCACGCCTGACCAATTAACACCGCGCGTCCGTGCCTGAGAATATGCCGTAAGGCGCTGTCGTAACTGCGAGCAGTTTGATTCATGTCCCCTGGCGGAACGTTTTGCACGAATTGAAGGGTGTGGCCGTCGACGTCCACGGTCGGTCCGGTAATTCCAGTGATGTGCCCCAAGTAAGCGTTCTGATCTAGTGCCGAAGCTTTGGCAAAATTAGGGTCGATGTGCGTGAGATACGCTTTCTGGTCTTGAATCGAAGCGGACATGAAATCCTTATCCTGTGGTAGCTTGGCGGGTGGCTGACGCTTGAATCCGCAGAAAGATTTTGAGTGGCCTATGCTTGCGGGTTTTGCAAGGGTGGGGCTGTCTATTTCTAGCTTGACGGGTGTCTCAGACATTCTCTCATTGGCTACGGAGGGCCCGGTGCCGCATCCCTGCGGATTTCAAGGTGCGGGTCTTGACTTCGCTCCCCTCGGAATCTACGGGGCTTGGCATCGCCTCACACAAACACCATTTTCGCGCACCAAATTCCCGCCCATCCCCATTCCTCTTATTAACTTACGCGCCTCGCGAAGGCGATTCGAATCGTTACTACAGAATAAATAACTTGACAAGTTATCAGAAACGCGGTACCATAGGGCGTGAACTTTGGCTTCCATCGCGATCCCGCTTCCCATTTTGAAACTCGCCCCCTCTCTGCTCAGTGCACCCTACCGCTCCAACGAACTCTCTGCGGACCCTGCGTCTCCGCGTCTAATTGCACTTCTTGTTTCCCTCCCCACTCTTCACCCGCCACTATCCCTTTTAGAATCCGCACATTCGAAAAACACGCCTCTAACTCCCGTAGAATCCGCACTTACAAAACACGGCACTTAAGGTCCTTTAGAATCCGCACTTACAAAAAAAGGGGGGAGGGAGGTCTGACGGTTTACGACAGCGTGCTTTCCAGAACTTCGCGCAGCAGTTCCTGCTTCGGTTGAGCCAGCTTACTCCCGTGTTCGGTAAGATAGAAAACGTCGATAGCTTTTTGGCCTTCGGTGTCAATGAGGGCTACGTCGATGTTGCAGCCGAGGCGGGCGAGGGCCGAGCCGACCTCGTAGAGCAAACCGGGACGATCCTGGGCCATGATCTCGAGTAGGGTGCTATGGGCGGAGGAGGCATCATCATAATGGATGCGCGTTTCGACGGCAACTTTGGGCGGGCGCGCTTTGCTGGCGCTTTCGCGGCCCTTGAGCAGAGGATCGAGAGGCACTGTGCGGTTCACTGTGTCCGCAAGACTCTTCTGAAGTCGCGCGATTTCGCCGGGATTCAACTCGAGGGTGTGGTGCAGGTCGACAAATTGAAAGGTGTCCAGCACGATGCCCGCAGCATTTGCAAAGGCGTCGGCTTTCACGATGTTCATGCCCCAGCCCGCGAGGACCCCGGAGATGGTGGCAAAGAGCGCGGGGCGGTCGGCGGTCAACAAAGTCAGCGAGAAGGAATGATGGCGGGCCTTCACTTCGGTTTGCACTGGCTCCGCGCCGAGTTTTTGGTAGAGATGGAAGTGCGCGGCGATTTCTTCGGCAGAGTGCACCGCACGGTATCGCCGCGGGAAACCTTCGAGGAAGCGCTCGACTTCCGCCTTATTCGCGCCGCCAGCCTGGGTGCAAATCTGGCCGAGCAAGGAGACTTCGTCGGAAGCGTGCAGGCGGTCGCGATCGAGCGTGCGGCTGAAGTAGTTCGAAGTGGCGACGAAAAGCTGCCACAACATTTCGGCTTTCCAGGGCGTTAGGGCCTCGGGATTTACGGCGTGAATGTCCGCGTAGGTCAAGAGGCACAAACGCTGTAGGCGTTCCTGGGTTCCCACGGCGCCCGCGAAGACGGAAACGGTGGCTGGGTCGAAAATGTCGCGCCGCTGGACGGTGGCGGACATGTCCAGGTGATGCTCGATCAGGAACTGGATTTCGGAGGATTCGTATTCCGAGAACTCGAGGCGCTTTGCAGCGCTCTCGAGCGCTTCGAGGCTGCCGATGATGTGATTCTCGACGGGCATGCCCTTGCCGACGTCGTGCAGAAGAAGGGCCATGATCAGGAGATCGCGGCGTTCGACCGTTTTCCAGAGCTGCTGAAAATGAGCCGCGCGTTCATCCGGCGGATCAGCAAGCTCCTGAAGATGCTCGATGGTGCGCAGCGAATGTTCGTCCACCGTATAGCGGTGATAGAAATCGCGGACTACCAGGGAATCGATAGCTTTGAACTCGGGCAGAACTTCCATCAGGAGGGAGAGGCGTTGCATGGGGCGGAGCGCCATGCCGGGAAAATCGGCGGCGAGAATTTCGCGGAGCGTGGACCAATTCACTTCCGTGTTTTTCTGGGGAAGCTCGGGATGTTTTTGGATGTAATAGATGGCGCGTTCGGCTTCGCGGCTGAGAGGAACGCCCGTTCTCGCGGCCTCGATGAAAAGGGCGAAGGTTACCTGGCGGTCGGAGAGCGCGGGCTCGTCGATGACTTCGAGCAGGCCATCGCGCACGGCAAAAGGCTTTCCTTTGCCGATTTCGGTGCGCGCGCCTCGTGCCGCGTTCATCAGTCTTTCCCGCAGTGACGGCTGCATGGCGGGCTTTTGTTCGATGTAACGAAGAAGGAGGCGGTTGAGGATGCGGGCTTGGCGGAAATAGAGACGCATCCACTCTTCCGGGCTGCGCTTTGCGTCAGATGACGCGTCGCTGGGGATTCCGAGCGAGCGTTCGGCGGCTGCGGATTGCAGTTCGTAGGTGAGCGTGTTGTCGTTGCGGCCGTTGCTGTAATGGAGGAAGCAGCGGATGGCGCTGAGAAAACTGACGGCGTTCGCGGCCAATTCTTCTTCGACGATGCTATTCTTCAGGCCGTCTTTCTGTCCATTGGCAATTTGGCGAAGCCAGGCCGCAGCCTGAAAGTCGCGCATACCGCCAGGCGCGTCTTTGACGTTCGGCTCCAAGTGATAAATTGTGTTGCCGTAGCGGGCATGGCGCTCTTTGGTGAGCTTGGTGAGCTCCGCAAGCATAAAGGGCCGCGCCTGTCTTTCGGGGCCAACCAAGATTTTTTTGGTGAAGCGATCGAATAGTTCTTCATCGCCCGCGAGGAACCTGCGGTCCAGAAGCGCGAGATGGAATTCGGCGTTGTCTTCCTCGATGCGTTTGCATTCTTCGAGCGTGCGGCCGGCGGAGCTTACGCGAAAACCGAGATCCCACAAAGTGCGGGAGAAATCCGCGATAAGGGGGCGGAATTCGGCTTCGGCCTTTTCATTGCCGAAAAGAAAAAGAATATCGAGATCGGAGTAAGGGAACAGAAGGCGGCGGCCATAACCGCCGAGAGCGATGAGGCCCAGGCCCTGCGGCTGCGCGCTGTTGACGCGCAAAACCTCGCCGAAGATTTGTTGAGCGATGCGATCGGCCAGATTGCAAAGCGCGAGAAGCGTTTCCTGCGCGCTTCCGCCCGCTTCAAAATGTTGCCGTATGCGTTGTCGTTCGTCCTCGGTTTGCGGGCCAAGGACGGACAAGGGAGTCAGAGAACCTTGCATGTTTTTTGCGGGCCGGTTTGCCGGATCAACACCTGGACGAGCGGCGGTGGTCACTTGATTTAGAGGGCGTTTTCGCCGCGCTCCTCGTTACGGATCCGGATCGCTTCCTCAACCCGTGATAGAAATATTTTACCGTCGCCAATCTTCCCTGTCTTGGCGGTCTTGAGGATTGTGTCCACGGCGCGCTGTACGAGCGGATCGGGGAGGACCATTTCGAGTTTGAGCTTGGGCAGGAGGTCCACAGTGTATTCGCGGCCGCGGTAGACCTCCGTGTGGCCTTTTTGGCGGCCGTGGCCGCGCACTTCGGTGACGGTCATGCCTTCGATGCCGATTTCGCGCAAGGCATCTTTCACGGAATCAAACCGCGAAGGCTGAATGATGGCCTCAATTTTCATCATGAAAGTTTCTGCTCCGCGCTCTGCGTGACGCTACTCTGGTGCCCATTCTCAGGATTCGAGGTTATAGGCTTCTTCGCCGTGCTGCGTGATGTCGAGCCCTTCGATCTCATCTGATTCGCTGGCGCGCACGCCGGTAATCATATCCGTTATTTTCAGGAGGACAATGGTTCCAACCAACGCGAAGCCCCAAGCGGTCAATACGCCGACAAGCTGGTTGCCAAGCTGGCTCCAGTGGCCATCGAGACCGCCCACGGGCTTGCCTGCGCCAAAAATCGGATTGATCAATTGCTGCGCGAACACTCCGGTCAGGAGAGCGCCGACAGTGCCGCCGATACCATGCACGCCAAAAGCATCGAGGGCATCATCATAGCCGAAGATCGACTTCACTTTGGTGACCATCAAGTAGCAGACCAGGCCAGCGATAAAGCCGATGGCGATGGCGGGCATAGGGCCAACGAATCCTGCCGCTGGCGTGATTGCGACCAGACCCGCCACCGCGCCGGAGATGGCGCCGAGAGCGCTGGCGCGGCCGTTCTTGATCCACTCCGCAACGCTCCAGCTAATCGCCGCCGCGGCGGTAGCGAAGTGGGTAGCTACAAAGGCGCTGGTTGCGAGAGAACTGGCCGCCAGCGCGCTCCCTGCGTTGAAGCCAAACCAGCCGACCCAAAGAAGGCATGCGCCGATGAAACTCAGCACGAGAGAATGAGGCGGCATGGGCTGCTTCGGGTAGCCGGTCCGTTTCCCGAGGTAAAGCGCGCACACCAATGCTGAGACTCCGGAGCTGATATGCACAACCGTCCCGCCAGCGAAGTCCAAGGTGGGAAATTTTCCACCGAGGGAGGCGTTCAGCAGACCGCCTTTGCCCCACACCATGTGGGCGAGCGGGGCGTAGACCACCAAGAACCAAAGAGTCAGAAAGAGGACGGTGCCGCTGAACTTCATCCTCTCGGCCGTTGCGCCGGTGATTAGCGCAGGCGTAATAATGGCAAACATCAACTGGTAAATCATGAAAGTTGATTGCGGAATCGTTCCGGCGTAATCGGGATTCGGGTCCGCGCCCACGCCACGCAAGAAGGCGTGCTCGAATCCGCCGATTACGGGGCCGTTGCCGCCGAAGCATAGGCTGTACCCCACCAGAGCCCACATCACGCTGATCAAGGCCATCAACAAGAAACTCTGCATCATGATCGCAAGAGTATTCTTTCGCCGGACGAGCCCGCCGTAAAACAGCGCGAGGCCGGGGCCGGTCATCATGAGCACGAGTGCTGCGCTCACCAGCATCCAGGCGTTATCCCCGGCTGATTGCGCGGCCGTCACGCGCTGATCGAGTTCTTTGAGTTTTTCAGTTACAGCCTTGGGAATTTCGGGAGTCGCGGCCTGCGTTGCGCGGGAAGTTGTTGCGGAAGAACCGTTTGAAGAGAAGGCGGGAGTTTGCTGAGCGAAAAGGGGCAGACCGGTGAGCACCATGGACAAGAACAGACAACACTTCCAGCCGAGGCGCTTCATAAACATGTCCGCTCCGTTGCGTTTGGATTCTTCCCGGCTCGGCCGGGCCCAAATAAAGAGACCGACACTTCCCCACGACTTTTTCGGAGTGGATTATACGCGTGTCTGTGCCGCATTCACTTTAGAAATTTGCATTCGGTAAATTCATTTTTCAGATTCATAGGGACGCAGACACTCTGGCGTGGAGAGTAGGCGAGAGAGCGGTTCGACTTCGCCGGGGCAATTCTTTGCGAGCCCTCCTTGCCAGAGGGCGCGGCCATCGTATAATGCCTGCTGGCCGTGGAGCCGCCGTCCCTAAAGGTTTGACCGGGGACGATGCCGTAGAGCAGCGATGATGTTTTCGAGCGAAGCACTATGACCGAGCATCTTCCGGTGGAGATCACGGTACGCGAGTCTGGAAGCGTCTCGATTCTCGATGTGCGCGGACGCCTGACAATCGGAGAGCCCAGCGACCAGCTGCACCAGGCTCTCGAATCCGTTGTGAAGGGCGGAGCACGCAAGGTGGTGGTTGATCTTAATGGCGTTCCTCAGATCGACAGCTCCGGCATCTCTTCGCTCGTGAGAAGCTCCATCCGGCTGACACGTGAAGGCGGCGCGCTGCGGCTGATTTGCGGGCCGGGCAGAGTGCGCGATGCACTGACGGTCACGCGCCTCGTCGAAGCCATCCCTACATTCGATTCCGAGTCCGCTGCTCTCGCCAATTTCGCCTAGCGCAAGCAACGTTTGAGACCCGCGGTGCGTCTTTAAGGTTGGGTGGGGGTGTATCTCAATCTGTAGTAGGAACGTCGAGTTCAAGTCAGAAAATGCGGGCCCCTTTGTTAAAAGAGTCCTTTTCTGTTGTGTGTCCTGGTGTCTTCGGCTGGATCTTGGAGCCGTCCGGGGCTTTGATGGCCGGATTGCTGGCGTGTTTGTTCCTCAGCACGACTGTTGCGGCACAGGATCCTCCACCGGCGTTGCCGCAGGCCGCGCAAGTCCAGATGGATTCGCTCGCTTCGCGCGTGGCAGATCAAATACGGCAATCCAAAATCGATCCAGCTTTTCCGAAGATTTTTGTGATCGATTTTTCCAACGCAGGCGACAATCAATTTTCAAAACTGGGAAGCGTCCTGGCTGACGATTTCGCGCAGTCTCTTTCCGGTTTCGCTTCCGGCTTTCAAGTGGAAGGCCGCGGTGAATTCAGCGCTTATTTGAAAGAAAACTGGATGGGGCTTGGTGATTTGCAAAGCGAAGCAGTTTGCTTGACTCTCGCGCGATCCTTGGGAGGATCCGGAGTCGTCAAGGGAACCATTGAGACGGAGGCAAATCAGCAAGTGCGAATTAGTTTACGACTAGACGGCCTTGGAACCGGGTGGAATGGCGATGCGCAACTCCCATTAACAGCGTCGCTGCTACGGCTTCAAAAGCAACCGGCCATTTCGTTCGAGCGCACACCCGAGACCATACAAGTCGAGCCTGGAATCCTCCAGCCTGGAGTGAACGGAGTTTCGCTGCCCGTTTGCGTGTTCTGCCCGAGCCCGGACTACACGGAGCTTGCTCGTGAGGCGAAATATCGCGGGACGGTTGAACTTTCGCTGATTGTCACGAAAGACGGCGCGGTCGAGTCGATAATGGTCCTGAAGGGAGCGCCGTTCTCGTTGGCTGAACAGGCGATCGAAGCGGTAAAGAAATGGAAGTTCAAGCCGGCGAAGTTCGTTGGAAAATCTGTTTCCGTCCGCGTCCCTGTCGATATCGAGTTTCAGCTCTACTAAGGAAGTTCAGTTTAGATGGTTCTGCCCGAGGAGATTCTTGCAACGGGCATTCATCGGGGAGTCCGGCTCAAGACCCGCATCAACTACCTTTGTGTTAAACTCCAAAAAATGTTGCGATTTTATGCCAATCGCCGAGTTGCATTACTTGCCATTATTTTCTCCCTGTTCGTCTGCGGATCGGTACCCGCTCAAGATAAAAAGGACGCCCCCGCACCAGACGCAGGCTATCGAGGCGACGTACACGCCCTCGCCGGGCACATCCTCAAAAGGGCGGATAAGGCCAAATGCCATCCCAACCAGTGTGCCATCCTGGTCGAGAATTTTACCTGGCCTTCGGGCCTTACCTCTCGACTCGGCGTTCAGCTTGCTGATTCCGTTTCAGCGGAGCTGCGCGCTCAAGCTAGCGGCATTCAAATCGTGGACCGCAGCCGCCTGCGAGACTATCTGGAGCGCGAGCACATTCCGTCGAATCTCTTAAAGGATTGGAAGGCCGCTCGCTGGCTTGCCACCGAGTTTCAGGCAAATGCCGTACTCGTCGGCAGCATCGAGCAGCGGGACGATCACTTCGACCTATTGGTTGAACTGTTGAATGTCTCCAACGAAAAAATCGGCTCGGAGGAGGCAGTTGATATTTCTATTTCGGATCCGCGGAGTAGTCTCGCACCTTTTGAACCTTTCGAGATACAGCGCTCCATCGCGACGCAGGTTTCGACGCGCGGTGGTACGCCGGCAAGACCGGGGGTAAACGGCAACGGCGTTCCGGAATGCATTTACTGTCCGCCGCCGCTTTATACAAACCAAGGGCGAGAAGCAAAAATAAATGGCAGTGTCGTGTTGCAGGCGACAGTCACGGAAGATGGCCGGGCGGCTGATATCCGCGTGCTGAAAGGCATGCCATTCGGAATGAATGAACAGGCGGTCAAATCAGTGAGCGGATGGAAGTTTAAGCCTGCGACAGGCGAGGCTGGAAAACCAGTTTCGGTTCTCGTTCCAATCGAAGTAACGTTCCGGCTCTACTAAAGAGACTTAGCCGCCTTTTTTGAGTTCGGCGAGGACCAGCTTGGCGACTTCTTTCAGGGTTTCGAATACGCCGATCCCTTGAATGGCCACACCCTCAAGAACCGGCTCGCCCTTTTTCTGGAGTTGCTTTGTTAGTTCCGGCACGGACATGGCGTTGGGGAGATCGCGCTTATTTAGTTGCAGGACGTAAGGAATCGTATCGAAATTCAGGTTGTGTTCTTTCAAATGCTCCTGCAAATTTTCCATCGTTTCGAAATTTGCGTCGAGACGTTCTTCCTGGGAATCGGCGACGAAGACGACGCCGTCCGCACCTTTAAGGATAAGCTTACGGCTAGCTTCGTAGAAGACCTGGCCGGGGACGGTGTAGAGGTGGAAGCGCGTTTTGAACCCGCGAACTGTGCCCAAATCCAAGGGAAGGAAATCGAAGAAGAGAGTGCGGTCCGTTTCCGTGGCCAGGGACACCATTTTGCCCTTCTGGTTTTGGCCGGTGTGGTCGTAGACCCACTGCAGGTTGGCGGTCTTTCCGCCCAGACCTGGACCGTAGTAAACGAGCTTGCAGTTAATTTCGCGCGCAGGAAAATTGATGAAAGGCACTTGATCCTAACCAGAGTTCGGCCACAAACTTATAGCATACGCGGTGCTAGCAGGCCAGCCTTCCGGTTGAGCCTGTCCGGTGTCGCATAACTTACTTATAGTTTCCGCGAAAACGCTCCAATTTCGATGCTCTTTTTTCGCTCCGTGCCGCCGGGAGGTAACTCATTTACCCTCTGGCAATCGAACTTCCACTCGTTGACGCCGTTCGTCCGCTCTGCTACGATGCGCTTCATGGCAAAAGCGCGCAAGGCCTCTTCGGGCTCAACCGGGCAGGGCAAGGGTACTGCGCATGGCCACTCTATCTCACAGAAAAAAAAGAACTTGCCTCCGCCACCACCGCCTCAGCGGGGGGGCGTCGAATTGGTCGATCCGCGGGTACAGGCGCAGCTCAAAGTTTACGATGAAGCCCTCGCTCTCTTCCACCAACAAAAATTTGCGCGCGCCAAGCAGGAGTTGGAAAAAGTTCTGGAAGGACCGAGTCAGGGGCTGGCCGACCGCGCTCGCATGCACCTGCGCATCGCCGAGCAGCGAATGAAACCGAGCGCGGAGCAGAATCCGCGCACTGCCGATGAGCATTACCAGCGCGGCGTAGCGATGATGAACATCGGCCGCTGGGACGACGCCCGCGAGAGTTTGCTGAAAGCGCGCAAAGCTTCGCCAAAATCGGATTATATTCACTATGCTCTCGCCGCTCTCGACTGCCTGACCGGCGAAGCGGATTCGGCTTTGGCGAATCTCAAGGTGGCCATAGAGCTTCGTGCGGAAAATCGGTACCACGCGCGCAACGATGAAGACTTCGCTTTCCTCCAGGAAGATCCTCGTTTCACGGAACTTCTCTATCCGGAGAAAGACGGCACCGCCGGCTGAGTCTTCGTGACTTAATTTTCTTGAGCGCGGATCCAATCACGCCCAGCGGAGGTACGCGCCCGCGGATTCCAACTGGACTGGAAAGAGTTCCAACGCAGGCTTAAAGCTGAAAGCTAGAGTTCCGTTTTGAGGAACTGCTCCGAGTGAAACGCAATTTGTCCCAGTTTCACTACGTCATCCAGTGAAGAAAAACGCTCACAAACCGAAGGCGCTCTCCCGTGGATTCCGCGTCGTGGCTCTTGGCGGAGGGACGGGCCTTTCCACGCTGCTACGCGGCTTGAAGGAATATGTCGTGCGCCGCAGCGACGAGCACCCCAATTCGGATCGGCCTATTTCCGAGCTCACTGCGATCGTGACCGTCACTGATGACGGCGGGAGCTCTGGGCGTCTTCGGCGCGAGAACCGAGTGCTTCCGCCGGGCGACATCCGGAACTGCATGGTCGCGCTCTCGAAAGACGAAGCTCTGCTCAGCCGGCTGTTTCAATACCGGTTTCATGCCGGACGCGGCCTTGCTGGCCACAATTTCGGAAATCTTTTCTTGGCGGCGCTTACGCATGTCACCGGAGATTTTGCGGAGGCGGTGCGCGTCAGCAGCAAGGTTCTCGCCATTCGCGGACGGATCTTCCCATCGACGCTTTCCAACGTGCACCTCGTTGCGAACCTGGCCGACGGCCGCACTGTGCGAGGGGAAACAAACATCACGGCCAGCCGTTCGCCCATTGAAAGACTTTCGCTGTCTCCCGGCCGCGTTCCGCCTTTCCCCGCAGTCATCGAGGCTCTTCGCGAAGCCGACTTGATTCTTCTTGGTCCCGGTTCGCTTTACACCAGCATTCTTCCGAATCTTCTCATTCCGGAAATCGCTGCGGCGATCGCGAAGTCCGAGGCTCCGCGGGTATACATCGCCAATCTGATGACGCAGCCGGGGGAAACCTCCGCTTATTCTCTGGCGGATCATCTTCGCGCGATCCGGCAGCACACGCCGCGCTTGCTCGTGGATTGGGTTGTCGCCAACCGACGGACGGTCTCACCGGAAGTGGCCAAGCGTTATCGCCGTCAAGGCGCGGAGCAAGTCGCCGTCGACCTACCGGAGCTTCAGAAGCTTGGCTACCGAGTCGTGCTCGATAACTTGCTGGAGGAGCATGGCGTCATCCGCCACAATCCGGGGCGCATTGCGCGGCTGCTGCTCGAAGAATTTCTGTCCTCTTCAAGTCCGAACCGTAGCGGAAGCGTTGCGCGTTGAAAAATGACGCTACTTGATTCCGCGTGTAGAGACGCGCTTGGCGACGACGGCTGCTTCCTGTTAACGTTTCCAAGAACTCTTTTCAATCGAATTTTGGAGAGCCCATTTCTGGAGAAATCATGTCGACCTTTGGATTGATCGAATACAAAGATGCAAGCCCGGAAGTTCGCGCGATCTACGACGACATCATGGCCACTCGCAAGACCGATTGGATCAACAATTTCTGGAAGGCCATCGCGCATGACCCCGCCACACTGAAACGCACGTGGGAAGATATAAAGCAAATCATGGCTCCCGGCGCGCTCGATCCGCTCACAAAGGAGCTCATCTACGTTGCTGTGAGCGTAACCAACAACTGCCATTACTGCATCGCTTCGCATACCGCTTCCGCCTTCAAGAAAGGCATGACCGACGCCATGTTCAAGGAGTTGCAGGCAGTCATCGGCATGGCCAACGAGAGCAACAAAATCGTCACGGGGTATCAGGTTGAAGTTGACGAGCAATTTCGCTCGCCACTGAGCCGTTAGAGCAGGTTCCACCCTCAACACGGCTGTCCTTCAGTACAGGTGTTTCCACGTCGGTACGCACGTACTATGGCTGCACTGCTTCATCGCGGCAGAAAATCCAGGTATTCGGGGATTGCCCTGTTTATAGATGGGCGGAGCGAAAATTCCGCGTACCAAGTGAGCATCCTATGGCGCCATTCACCAAAGAAAACGAAGTCCTGACCGTCGCACCTCAGACTGCAGGTGCGGCAGCATCGTCCACGGATTCCCGGCTGGAAGAAACCACCAGCAAACCGCAACCCGTTGCCTTGGAAGTGCCTGTTACGGTGAACGGCGCTCGTACCGTGGAGGGGAGCGACAAACGCGAACCATTTTCTGAAACCACGAAAACCGTGCTGGTTTTCGGGAACGGTGCAGTAATTCGGCTGGGATCGCCTGTTGCTGCGGGCCAATTGCTCTTTCTGACCAATGAGAAAACGAAAAAGGAAGTGGTTTGCCAGGTCGTCAAATCGAAAAACTACAAGAACGTCAGCGGTTACGTGGAACTCGAATTTACGGAGTCGGTCGTCGGTTTCTGGGGGATGCGGTTTCCCGGCGACCGAATCGGTGCACACGCACCTGCTCCTGCCACGCCGGCGGCCACGAAAAGCGTTCCGGCCGCTCCGATCTCCGTCGCGCCTAAAGTTCCGAGTCCTACTGTGAGCGCGACGCGGAAAACATCCGAGTTCAACACGACCCCGGCTCCTCCGGTTGTGACTCCCGGAGTGCAGGCCCGTCCCGCCGAGCCCAAGACAGTTGTGGCGTTCCCTGTTAGTCCAGTTGCGACTTCGACTCAAGCGCCAGCTGACTCGAGACCCCCAACGGCACAGATTCCTAAAATGCCGGCAATTCCCACGCCCTCGATGTCCGCTGCGTTGACTTCTTCCGTGGCAAGCTTGCTCAGTCCGCCGGAAGCGCTGCCGGGTCTGAACCCGACTACGTTGCCGGCTGCGCCGATTTCATCGGGGAGCAAACAGACCTCTGCAGAAGACACGGCCGAAAATTCCAGTGAAGAACTGAAACTCCAAGCCACGCGCCTTCAGGAACAACTCTCTTCTCTGCTCTTTAGCGCGGCGTCAACTGCCAATCCTGTGCCGCCCGTGCCCGTGCCTGATGCAAAGGCCATATCGGGAGTGGCCGCGAAAGTTCTCGAAATGGCAAAAACGGAACCGGTTTCCGCAAAGGTTGTACCGCACGCAAAACCTGTTCCTCCTCCTATCAAATCTTCTCTGGATACGGAAGAGGTGAAGATTCCATCGTGGCTCGAGCCGCTGGCGCGCAACGCAGCCGCTTCTGCGCCGGCACATGAATCGTTGGAGAAGGAAAAAGGCAAGCATGCCGCCGAAATTGCTGCGCATGAAGAACATTCTGCAAAACCCGTTTCCATGGCCGAAACGGTAAGCGCTGCTGAAGTCGAGCTGCCCGGGATCGGCAACTTACTCCCGTTGGACGAGGAAGTGGCCCAGCACGAAGGTTCTGCCGGCGGCTCGCGCAAAGGACTCCTGTTCGGAGCGATTGCCGCCGGGCTTCTGCTTGCGGCTGGAGGCGGGTGGTATCTATATTATCCAACAAATTCTTCGCGAGGCACGTCCGCACCCACCCGTGCGGAGGCAAACACTTCATCGATTGCAACCATTACGGCGCCTGTATCCTCGCAGCCAGCGCCGCAAAATACCCCCGAACCAGGTTCCAGACCGAACGAGGCCCCCATTTCGAGCGCTCCCGCAACCAGCGAGCGGCTACCGCAATCGCCGAACTCTGCGCAACATGTTCCAGTCATCCGCGACAATACGCGTGGCTCTGCTTCCACCATTCCCGCCGCTGCCACGGAGCGCATTTCCAGACCCGCACCGCAACCTGAGATCAAGAAACCTGTCCTCGGCGAAGTTCACCTGACCAGTCCAACCGTCACTCACTCGGAAGCGGCGCGTGATCAGCAAGTCGTCGCTCCAACCATTTCCGCGAGCGGCGCAAACACAAATTCCGACGGTTTTGCTTCCGGCCTCGCAGCAGGAAATGAAAAACAACCCGCAGCTCCCGAAGTCCCACTTCCTGTGGGCGGTGATGTAAAGCCTGCCAGATTGTTGAGCGAGGCGGCCCCGGTCTATCCGATCATGGCCAAGAACCAGCACGTGACCGGCGATGTGGTCATTGACGCGCTCATCGACGCCAACGGGCGCGTTACCACCATGAAAGTCATCTCCGGACCAACGCTCCTGCATCAAGCCGCGAAGGACGCGCTTCGGCAATGGAAGTATCAGCCAGCCTCACTGGATGGCAAACCGGTCTCCATGCACTTGACGGTCACACTCCAGTTCCGCATGCCCTAATTTGCTTTGCTTCTTTGCTCCTGAGTTTCTCGAGCGCCGATGCCCAAGAGCCGGCACACTCACGTCATTATTGACGGTTTGAGACAGGAAAAACCCGCGGAATCCGCACATCCACGCCGGGTAGTGCAGGAAATAATTCATGTGGTTCGGTCTGATACCAATACGCAACCGAGTAATAATTGTCGCCGCGATCGTTGGCGTGGCCGTGCTCGATGGTTGCCCTCAGTGATTTCGTAAACGTAATCGGCGAGTCCAGGTGGAACCGGTAAACCGACCATCGCCCGCCCTGCAGTTCCGCGCCGACAACGGGCGCTCCAAATAGCCCATAGGCGAACGACTTCCCTCCAAAATCCCATGCGCCAAGAAAATAGTCTTCCGAGCCCGTACCATTTATCGATGGCAGCTTCTCGCCATCCACAAAAAACATGTCGTCGCCTTCGCCCCACCAACCATCCTGATTTTCGATAACCGACATCGTGACTCCTGCGAAGTGTCCCCGCCCTGTCGCTTCCATCCAAATATAATTCTCTTTTCCGTCTAAATTGATCTTGTTATCGGGGAACGCCTTGTTAGGCACGGCCTGCCGGTACTGCGCGTGAAAATAGAGCGTATCCGCCGGCAGTGCGGATTTATAAGCCCTGAGATCGATGTTCCAGTAGGTTGCTTCCGCACGTTCCTTCCCTTCGTTCGTCAGCGTGATGCGCGCATGCCTTTGGAAGGGCATCGGAAAAAAGCAATTCAGAGCCTTGTCTCCTCCCACCGAGAGGGGCACAGACTGATAAAGGATGTACTGCCCCAAGCCCAGCCCGAAAAAATCTCCAACCGGAGCCTCGACGCTGGGCGAACTCTCGCCGTCCCAATACATCCGCAGCACCATTTTCTTAAGGTGAAATCTCTCATCGCTCGCGATGGTGATCCAAACGTGCGAAATCTCGCCCGGCCCGGCTTCATCCAGCAGCGTAAGTGTTTCTCCCGCGGCAAGCGGCCTGTAGTCGTCGTTGCCACCCGTGCGGTCGTAGCTCGAGATGCGCTTTAAAGTATAGTCGTGCGGCCTCGTCAGTTCGGAAAGCAAATCGGAGGGCGTTTGCGCGAAGGCTGCCTGTGGGGCAGCCGACCACAAAAATCCCAACAGGACGAGCGAAGTTCGTTTCATCTCTTGTCTCCGGAAAGCTCGCATGCCACAAGAATTTGCCCGGATTATAGCAGAGCCGTTTGTGCGCACATCGTTCGCGACGCAGATATTTATTCCTTGCCCTCTGCACACCCAGGACCAGCCTCGCTTGCAGCCAGCCAAGCAGGTTCGTATACTGGCGGCCCGGCCAAAAGCGAGTCTGGCAGGTCGGTAGATTCACAATTCCAGCATTGGGGTAGCCTGCCAGCTTCTCTCTTGGTCCAGCAACTGCATATCGGTCTTGAGCTCCCTTCACAGGCCGAAGTGCGTATTCATGATTGATTTCACTGCCGTCGCGCCTCAAAGGAGAGTTCCGCATGCCGCAAGCCACCATACCCGAAGAAATGAATGTCTACCAGAACGCCGAAGCGCGTTTCGAAGTCGCCGCGCAAAAACTCGGTCTCGAGCAGGGTCTTTACCGCTATCTCAAATACCCCAAAAAAGAAATCACGCTCTACATCCCCGTTGGGATGGACAACGGTCAACTCGAAGTCTTCACCGGGTATCGCGTTCTTCACTCCACGGTCCGCGGTCCGGGCAAAGGCGGCATCCGCTTTGCTCCTGATGTTTCTCTGGACGAAGTGCGCGCTCTGGCCACCTGGATGACCTGGAAGTGCGGCGTCGTGAATATTCCCTTCGGCGGAGCCAAGGGCGGGATCATTTGCGATCCGCGCAAACTGTCGAGAGGAGAACTTGAACGTCTCACACGCCGCTACACCGCTGAGCTTGCCGACTGGCTCGGCCCCGAACGCGACGTTCCCGCGCCGGACATCGGCAGCGGCGAACAGATTATGGCCTGGGTGATGGACACCTACGCCATGCACGTCGGCCAAGCCACCACCGCCGTTGTTACCGGGAAGCCCATCGAGCTCGGAGGTTCGGCCGGAAGACGCGAAGCTACAGGCCGCGGCGTCATGATTTGCTGCAACAAAGCTTTGGACAAACTTGGTATGAAGAAGGAGGGCTGCCGCGTTGTCATTCAAGGCTTTGGCAACGTCGGCTCGCTGGCCGCCGGACTCATGCAAGCCGCTGGCTATAAGATTGTTGGTCTCGCTGATGTCGGTGGCGGCCTCTATAATGAAAAAGGCTTCGACGTTCCTAAAGTGATCGACTGGGTTTACACACAGAAGAAACCCTTGCCGGACTTTCCCGCTGGCGGCACCAAAATGTCTGCGCTCGATATTCTTTTCCAGCCCTGTGAGATCGCTATTCCAGCCGCCATCGAGAATCAAATCACCGAGAAGAACGCTCACCAGGTCCAGGCGCGCATTCTCTGCGAAGGCGCCAACGGTCCGACCACTTGGCAGGCCGACGCCATTGTCGATTCCAAGGGCATCTTCACCGTGCCCGATATTCTTGGCAACGCCGGCGGCGTCACCGTTAGTTATTTCGAATGGGTCCAGGACCGACAGGGCTTCTTCTGGCGCGAAAGCGAAGTCAACGAACGGCTACTCGACGTCATGGAAAGCGCCTTTGATGGAGTGGTCCGCTATGCCGAAGCCCACAAGGTCAACAATCGCATTGCCGCCTATATGCTAGCGATTGACCGCGTGGCCAGCGCGCTAAAATTGCGCGGTATTTACGCTTAATGTGGTACAGTGCGCCACAGGTTTCCGCTGGTGCGGAGCCTGGGGACTTGCTTTCATGGGGCGGCGAAATGGCCCGGCCGAGGTTTCGGGCATGGAAGGAGTGTGTGCAGTGAACCGCAACTCGCTCTGGCCTACCCACGAGAAAAGCGAAGACCAGCACCGTCTTGAAATCTGTACGGTCGGCAAGTGGATGTACGACCGCGGGTTTATTGTAGCCTGCGAAGGCAATATCTCCGTCCGCCTCGACGAAGACCGCATCCTCACCACGCCCACCTGCATGAACAAAGGGATGCTCGAGCCCCAAGACCTGGTAATTACGAATCTGGAAGGCCGCCAACTCGCCGGTGAGCGGAAATTCTCTTCTGAAATCGCCATGCATCTGCTGTTCTATCGCATGCGCGCCGATGTGAACGCGATCTGTCATGCCCATCCGCCAACTGCCACCGGCTTTGCGGCCGCCGGCCGGTCCTTGAATCAGGCCCTTTTGCCGGAAGTCATAATTGGTCTCGGGCAGATTCCGCTCGTTCGGTATGCCACTCCCGGTACGCCCGAGCTCAGCGACGCGATGGAACCATTCGTCCCGCACTATGACGCCTTGCTTTTGGCGAACCACGGTGCGGTCACGTGTGGCCCCGATCTTTTGACCGCTTTTTTCCGCATGGAAACCATCGAGCATTTTGCCAAAATCGTTTTGGCAGCGGAGTTGGCTGGCGATCCCGTCCTCCTCTCCGGTCGCGAAGTCGCCAAGTTGATGGCAGCCCGCTCCCGATATTTCGTTGTCCCGCCCCCCGGCGGAGGCGCGGAACTCCCGGAAACCTGCGACAGCGGTGAGTCTTCCGGCGCCCATGTTTCGCTCACCCGCAGCGAGCTCGATGCCCTTATCGACGAAGCTGTCCGCAAGGATCGTGCTCGCCGTTGACCGCAGCCAGATTGGCCGTCGCGTGTTGCACTTTTTGTTTTTTTTCCAGGCACCCGCTCGCCGTCTTCAATCATCAATTCGAATAGCCGGAATCCGCGAGCGGCCTTTCTGATGGCGGAACAACGCCCGCGGAAGGGACCTCGCATGCCAAGATGGAAAGGAGACTTTCTATGGAACCCAGAATCGATGCACGAAAATATGCCGCAGAAGCGCAAAAGGCGATGGCTGCGCTGGAGAAATATATTGCCGAATGCGGCCTCGAACACAGCCTCATTCATCTTTTGAAAATACGCGCTTCTCAGATGAATGGCTGCGCCTACTGCATCGACATGCATTCCAAGGACGCCCGCGCTCTTGGCGAAACCGAGCAGCGCCTCTATGAACTCGACGCCTGGCGCGAAACGCCTTTTTACAGTGATCGTGAGCGTGCCGCCCTCGCGTGGACCGAAGCCCTCACGTTAGTCTCTCAAACGCATGTCCCCGACTCCGTCTACGAAGAGGTCAAGAAACACTTCAGCGAAAAAGAAATTGTGGATCTCACTTTCGTGCTGTCCACCATCAACGCCTGGAACCGCTTGGCCATCGCTCTACGTGTCGTCCCCGGCCATTACCGCCCGGCTACCGCCTCGGCCGCGGCCCGTTAGTTTTGTCGTGTCCGGCTGCAAGCGGTACTTTCTAATGTTGGCTTCGAGGTGTCGTCGCTCTGCTTTCGCAGCCAAGACTGTCGCGGAATCGCATACAATCATCTCACTCGGCCTTTATCAGCTTCTTAGGCAGCACATCTCAAGACCATAATCCAGTAAGGAGAGAACCATCATGAAAGCCAAGAATCTTGTATTGGGCGGCATGCTCGCGGTTGGACTCGTTTGCGGCGGTTACGCGCTTGCCCAAGGGCCAGTCGTAAACATTGATTCGCACCGGCATGCGAATCTCGCAGAAGCGCAGCATCACCTTCAACAAGCCTATGGAAAGGTTGACGAAGCTCAAAGAGCGAATAAGGACGAGCTCGGCGGTCACGCGGCAAAAGCGAAGGACCTGATCGATGCAGCAGATCGCGAGCTAAAGGCAGCCGCCGAATGGGCGGATCATCATAGATAAGGTTGGCTAGTCGCAGGACTTTTCAAATTAGAACTGCGTTGCTACACGCTGCAAGCTTCGGGGAGAGCCCCGCGCTCTCCCTGAACCGCGGCGTTGACAGGCGAAGAAAAGGCGGCAATACTGGCTTTCCATGATTGGCCAGCTTCGCGGAAGACTCGCCGAAAAACGCCCGAATCAGGTCCTCGTCGATGTTGGCGGCGTCGGTTATCTTGTTCAGGTCCCGCTTTCCTCCTATGCCGCGCTCGGCGAACTTCACACCGAAGTCATTCTTCTAATCCACACGCACGTGCGCGAGGATACCCTCGCCCTTTACGGTTTTGTCTCCTCTCGCGAAAAACATCTCTTCGAGATGTTGCTCTCTGCTTCCGGTGTCGGGCCTTCTCTCGCGCTCAAGATTCTCTCTGGCATGAGCGTCGAAGAGTTAGTTCCCGCGATTCGGGGCAGCGATTTAGGGCGGCTCACCAGAATTCCGGGAGTTGGCCGGAAAACCGCCGAGCGGATGGTGGTCGAACTGAAAGACAAGCTTGAGGCCGTCGTGTTGGAAGCGCAGAGGCCCGCTGCCGCCTCGCCAGCAGGTGTCGAAGCGGATGTCATTTCCGCGCTGGTCAATTTAGGCTACGAGGCGCGCGCCGCGGAAGCCGCGGTCGGAGAAGCCAAACGCGAAGTTGGAAGCGCGAATTTTGAGAAATTGTTGCGGGGAGCACTGCAATCTCTCGCAGCACCCAAAGGGCGTTCGACCCATGCCGGCGCCTAGGCGGGACTTTCATTGTGAGAGTAGAGCAGCCGGCCTGTAGGGCGGTCGGCGGTCTTAAACTAAAGCGAAGCGCAAACGATGCCTGACGCAAGCGCCAAACGGATGCCAGACCGAAGAGAAGAACACAGAATTGTCTCCGGTGCGCCCTACGACGAAGACGCGCGCATTGAAGCCAGTGTCCGGCCCAAGCGTCTGGATGAATACATCGGCCAAAAGCGAGTCAAGGAAAACATCTCGATCGCTATCGAAGCTGCACGCACTCGCGGCGAAGCTCTCGATCACGTCTTGCTCTATGGCCCGCCCGGCCTTGGAAAAACTACGCTGGCGCAAATCATCGCGAATGAGCTGAACGTGCCCATTAAGACGAGCGCGGGGCCTCTGCTTGAGCGCAAAGGTGACCTAACAGCGATACTGACTTCTCTGGAGGGCAAGGAAGTTTTTTTTCTCGACGAAATTCACCGATTGCAACCTGCGGTCGAGGAAGTTCTTTATCCCGCGATGGAAGATTTTCGGGTGGATTTGATCATAGGCCAGGGTCCGGGGGCGCGCATCCACCCTTTTCAGCTGGGCCATTTCACGCTCATCGGCGCCACCACACGCGCTGGCTTGATCACGGCTCCCTTGCGCTCGCGCTTCGGCATTGTCCA
Source organism: Candidatus Acidiferrum sp. (assembly GCA_049794595.1). Classification (GTDB taxonomy): domain Bacteria; phylum Acidobacteriota; class Terriglobia; order Acidiferrales; family UBA7541; genus Acidiferrum. Next base: position 2,770 of record JBARCY010000083.1, on the reverse strand, counting down.
TCGCCTTGATTTTTACGAACCCGCTGATTTGCTCATCATCATTCACCGCTCCGCCAAAATCCTGAATATCCTGATGGACGATGGCGGCGCCGAAGAAATCGCGCGCCGCTGCCGAGGCACACCGCGCATAGCCAACCGTCTTCTCCGCCGCTCGCGCGATTTCGCTGAAGTCCGCGCCGCAGGCCGCATTACGCGTGCCGTCGCCCAGGAAGCTCTCGCCATGCTCGGCGTCGACGAAAGCGGCCTCGACGAAGTCGACCGCAATCTCATGCTCGCTCTTCTCGATAAATATGCCGGCGGACCGGTTGGTCTCGGCACTCTCGCCGCCGCCCTCTCCGAAGAAGAAGACGCCATAGAAGAAATCTACGAGCCCTACCTCATGCAAATTGGATTGATTGACCGCACCCCGCGTGGCCGCGTAGCCACCGCCCGCGCCTACGAATATTTCGGCAAAGAACTCCCCAAACGCCAGCCGCGTTTGTTTTGAGCGAACCGCTCATTGTGCTTTTCAATCCTGGGCCGCATTCGAATCCATACGCCATAATTTGCTAGACTATTTCGGCCATGAGCATAATTGACGAAGTTCTCCAAGCAAACGAACTTTATTCCCGCACGCACGAGTTGCGCAGGCTCACGCCGCGTCCCGAGCGCCACCTTGCTGTGCTGACCTGCATGGATACGCGGCTTTCGAAACTCACGCTGGGGCTGAAAAACGGCGATGCACACATCATTCGAAACGCGGGCGGCATCGTCACCGAAGACGCGCTGCGTTCGCTCGTCGTTTCGCACTATCTGCTGGATACCAGGGAGTTCATGATCATCAACCACACCGATTGCGGTCTGATGCATACGACGGAGCAGGATTTGCAGAACAGAATTCACAATCACACTGGCACCGCGGCGGTCGCGCCGTCCTTCTTTTATGCTTTCCAGAACATCGACGAAAATGTCCGCCATCAGATACAGAAGCTGCGCACGCATCCATGGATTCCCAAGGAGGTTGCCGTGCGCGGGTTTGTGTACGACGTGACGAGTGGACGCCTGCGCGAAATCACGGGAAGCTGATTCCAGCGGCGGCGGGGGACGTGATTTGCAGGAATCTTTTCGTCTCGCTGCGATTATTCGTATCGTAAAGCCACGATAGGATCCACGCGCATCGCCCGCCGCGCAGGAATATAACATGCGAGGAGCGCCACGCCAGTCAGCAGGATCGCGACGACTCCGAAGGTGATCGGGTCCGCGGCTCCAACTCCATAGATTATTTTCGCAATCAAGCGAGTCAATCCCAGGGCGGCTACGATTCCGATTGCTACGCCCACCAGCGTGATGCGCATGCCTTCGCCCAACACCATGCGCATTACATCCGCGCTGGTCGCGCCGAGCGCCATACGCACACCGATCTCATGCGTGCGCTGTCCCGCCAAATAGGAAATTACGCCGTAAATCCCGATAGCAGAAAGCACCAGCGCCAGCGTTGAGAACACACTCAAGAGCATCATCGCGAGCCGTTGCGTGGCAATCGAGCTTGCCACGACGTCCTCCATCGGCCTCACTTCATAAATCACCGAACTCGCATCCACTCCCTGCGCCGCTTCCCGAATCGAGTTCACGACTCCCATCGGCGTTCCCGCCGTTCGAGCAACGTATTGCCCGCCGTGCTCCAGCAGCGTCCAGAACGGGTCAGGCACCTGCCATAGCGGAAGATACATCTGCGCCTGCAAGTTCTGATTCTGCTTCGAGCCCAATCCCCAATGCTCGACGTGCCCCACCACTCCTATGATCTCCGCCTGAAAATTCAGGAACGCCAGATTGACGTGCTTCCCGATTGGATCCTCATTTGGAAAATAGGTATGCGCGAAGTCCGCGTCCACCAACATCACCATCGGCGCATGCTCATCATCCCGATCCGTAAAAAGCCGCCCGCGCTCCAGCGGAATTCGCATCGCGTCTTGGTACTGCGGCGTTACAAGATAAAAGAGCGCAACGGACATTTCCTGTTCCGTCGCCGGCTTCGGCTTTCCTTCCACCCAGAACGGCAACTCCGAATCGCCCGACATCGGCAGCGACCCGCCCGTCATGGCCACGTCTTCCACTCCCGGCACATTCCGGATTTGCCGCAAGGTCTCCCGGTACTTGGTGCGAAGCTGATCCGCCGTGACTCCCTGGCCAAACGTTGACGAAATGCTGAATTCCAAAACGTTCCGCGGATTGAATCCCGGATCAATGCTCCACAGCGCCGCCAGGCTCCGAATCATCAATCCCGCGCCGATGAGCAGGACGACCGCCATCGCCATCTCCACAGCCACGAATACGCTCTGCGTGCGATGCCGCGCACCGCTCGCTCCGCGTCCACCCTCCTTCAATGTCTCGTGCATGTCCGGCCGCAGTGTCTTCAATGCCGGCACAAGCCCGAAAACGATTCCTGTCAGCACGGAAATTCCCACCGTGAATAGCAACACGTGCCCATCGATCCCAATGTCTTCCACTCTGGGCAGCGTCTCCGGCAGCGCCGCAAGCAGAGCCCGCGTTCCCCACTTCGCCAGTAAGAGTCCGATCGCACCGCCGGCAATTGCCAGCATCACGCTCTCCGTCAGAAGCTGCCGAATCACCCGCCCCGGGCTAGCCCCCAGCGCCGACCGTATCGCAAACTCCCGCGAGCGCCTCGTCGCGCGCGCCAGCAATAAATTCGCCACATTCGCGCACGCGATCAGAAGCACAAAGCTCACCGCGCCGAGCAGCACCAGCAAAATTCCGCGCACGCTCCCCACCA
>JBARCY010000082.1:0-3114 GCA_049794595.1 Candidatus Acidiferrum sp. | reverse complement strand
TTGACGCGCGTGGCCAGAGCGAATGGCTGAAGAGAACATGTGACGCGGCAAACGGAGAGAAGTTTTTACGTCGTGCGTGGCGCTTCCGCCGTATCCACCGGCGCTTCGGATGGAAATTTTGGGCGTTCATTTCCGGCGGCGCGGCGCTCTCGAGCCAAACCGAAGAGTTCTTCAAGCGCGTCGGTTATGCCGTTGTGCAAGGTTACGGGATGACAGAAACCGCCTCGCTCATCAGCTTGAACCATCCCTTTCGCGCGACTCAGGGATCGATTGGAAAAGTTCTGCCTGGGCGTGAATTCCGCATTGCGGGAGACGGCGAGATTCTCGTGCGCGGCGACAACGTTGCGAGCGGCTACTGGGAAGGCGGAGCCCTGCGGCAAGGGGTGCGCGACGGCGACAATTGGCTTCGCACGGGAGATATTGGCGAAGTCGATGCCGAGGGCAATCTTCGCTTCAAGGGGCGCAAGAAAAACGTCATGGTCACGCCCGCCGGGCTAAATGTCTATCCCGAGGACATAGAAGCCGCTCTGCGAAAACAACCCAGCGTGCGCGATTGCGTCGTGATTCCCCTGGATCACGGCGGCAACGCCGAACCGCGCGCCATTCTCCTGATGAACAGCGGTTCGGGTGCGAAAGAAGGGGAAGCGCGTGAGACGATTGAAAACGCCAATGCTTCGCTAGCCGAATACCAGCGCGTGCGCCAATGGCTGGTCTGGCCGGAGCCGGATTTTCCACGCACGCCGATCGGTAAGCCTCGTCTGAGCGTCATCGCGGCGCGGGCGGCCGAAGCGTTCGATGGTTTCCCGCAGGCAGGCGCGCAGGCGGGTACGCTTGACGATTTGCTGGAAAAGTTTTCCGCAGGCAAGGGAGATTCAGAAAAATCAGAAAAGCACCTGAATCTCACTTCGCTCGATCGTGTGGAGTTGATGAGCGCCCTCGAAGTGCGCTTTCAGGTCGAACTCAATGAAACATCTTTTGCCGAGGCGAAAACGGTCGCGGATGTGCAACGTATTCTGCAACAACCCGCGGCTCATCGCACCGAATACTTCTATCCGCGATGGACGCAACGCGCGCCCGCGCGCTGGCTCCGCCTGGCCGTTTATTACGCGTTAGTTTGGCCGGTCACGCAAATTCTTGGGCATCCCAAAATCACTGGCCGGCAAAATCTTCGCGACGTCCGTGGGCCGGTGCTCATTGTTTCGAATCACATCACCCGCCGCGCTGACATTGGCCTGATTCTCGCCGCTCTCCCTCTGCGTTTTCGGCATCGTCTCACCACAGCCATGGGCGGCGAGTCCCTGCAAAGGATGCGACAGCCGCCACACGGTTGGTTTTTTGCCAAACGCTCCGCTTATCAGGTCGGCTACTGGCTTGTCACCTTGCTGTTCAACGTTTTCCCGCTCCCTCAACATTCCGGCTTTCGCGAAAGTTTCCGGTTTGCCGGCGAATCCATCGATCGCGGCTACAGCCTCCTCGTTTTCCCCGAAGGCGAAGTGAACAACTCTGAAGACGGCCGAATGGCCACTTTCCAAAGCGGCATTGGCCTGCTCACGCAAAATCTCCGCCTTCCCATCATTCCAATGCGCCTCGATGGTGTCTGGCAAATGAAGCGAGAAGGCCGCCGCCTCGCCCACTTCGGCGAAATCACTGTGCATATCGGAGCACCTGTGCGCTTTCCCCCCGAAACGACCCCCGAAGAGATCGCCAGCCGACTAGAATCGATCGTCCTCGCGCTCTGAGAATCCGACCGCTCGCCTTTGGAAAGATCAAACAGATCGCCCAAGAGGTGAAGCTACGCCGAAGAAAGTCGCAGATCTTTTCGCATGAAAATCGTGGCTTGGGGGTTGTTGTTATAGCGTTGAGTCAGTTCATATCCCAAGCTGGCATAGAATTTCTGCGCCACCGCCATTTCATCCGTCGTATCCAGATACAACCACTCGTAGCCAAACTCGCGCGCATAAAGTTCCAGTTCCCGATAAAGGACGGCCGCTATTCCGCGCCCTCGATATTCTGGCCGAACATAGAGTCGCTTGACTTCGCCGCTCTGCGCGATTGCCGCCAGAGGACGAAGCGCAATACACCCAACGATCGTGTTCTCGTGGGCTGCCAGCCAAACCCCTGCTCCATCCCGGAAGTAAATGCCAGCGAACTCTTCCCTTGCATCGCGCGCCACCACGCCGGCGGACTCGTAGTACTCCTCAACAATTTTCCACGCATCATTGCAGGTTTCGGCAGCAGCACGGTGCACGCTGAGTTGGTTGGCGCTGTATTTCGACATTTGAGGCATTGCGGAAGATCGCCGTCAAATCTTTGGCTGCCACAAGTCTTCGTCAAAAAAACCCTTAAAACAGCTCCATTTTGGCTGCCGGCTCTCGTGTCCTTTTGCCAAATATCAGCCTGGCATCTCCCAGAAATTTCCCGGCACCACACGAAATCCACCAAAACGCGTTCTGTGGCAAAATAGAGTGTTGTCTGAGATGGATTCATGGCCGACCGTACAATCATGGCGTTGGAACGCCCCGCAAAACTGCCGAAGGGTTCGAAGAAATCCACAACGAATAACGACGAGCGCGAGCGCGTTTTTGACGCGTTCCGCCGCTGGGGCTATTACGAAGCTACGCTCGATCCGCTAGGCGTCTTCCAGCCGCAGAAACTCGCCGACTTGGAATTGAAAGGCGAAGCTGCCGAAGAAGCGCGCCGCATCTATTGCGGCAATATCGGCGCCGAATTCATGCACCTCCCAGAGCCGGAGCGCCGCCGCTGGATCGCGGAGCGCATCGAAGGCGCGGAATTAGAAGTCGATCAGAAGAAAATTCTCCAGCGTCTGGTCCGCGCCGACCTCTTCGAGCAGGTTCTCCAGGCCCGTTACCTGGGCACCAAGCGTTTTTCGCTCGAAGGCGTCACCTCTCTGATTCCGCTCCTCGATTCGATCCTGGACACAGCCGGGGATTTTGGCGCCGCAGACTGCATCATGGCCATGAGCCATCGCGGCCGTCTAAACGTCATGGTCCATGCCGCATGCAAATCGCCGCACGAAGTTGTTTCTGGATTTGAAGATGTCGATCCTCGCAGCGTCCTGGGCGCGGGCGACGTCAAATACCACGTTGGCGCGAC
>JBARCY010000081.1:0-4295 GCA_049794595.1 Candidatus Acidiferrum sp. | reverse complement strand
CGCTGCTGCAAGGGCAGGTTGCGCGTAATTTACCGTCATTCGTAGCGCAAGCCCTCGGCCTCGAAAACGACGCCGAGCGCGCGTTGCAGTTCGTCCGCTCGTCGCCGGGAATCACCACAGCCCTGGTTGGCATGTCTCACGTCGAGCACGTCCACGCCAACGCTAAGCTCGTGAACGTCGCGCCCGCCACCGTGGATCAGTTCACCGAACTCTTTGCGCGCGGCGAGGGCGCTTAGTGTGGAGACGATGACCGTTCCCTCTTCACTGGAAAGTCGCTCGCTTGATTTCTCAAATGTTTCATTCCGAGCGGAGCAGGCCGGCGTTTTTTCTTTCATGTTCGCTCCTGCGATCGAAGATTCCGACCCTGTCGGAAACGTGCCGGCCAGCGCAGAGAGGAATCTCTCTTTACCTTATCGAGTCTAACTGCCTGCGCCCACGATGGGATCTCTGCTCCTCATCCAGTTCGTGATCGCCGCATTCACTTGATCGAGCTTGCCCACAAAAAAGTGATCGGCATCTTCCACAATCACGATTCGGTTTTTTCCGGGCACTGACGAAATGACACTTTTCAATTTATCCGGCGCACCGTAAATATCATTCGTGCCGTGCACGAAAAGTTTCGGCTTTTCGCATTTCAACAAATAAGAAAAGTCCGCATTGTTCACTGGCGCTCCCAAGCCGATCAGCGAAGTCACGCGCGAGTCCTCGCATCCCACTCGCAATCCCACCCAGCACCCGAAACTGAATCCGCAGACGAGCAGCGGAATGTCTGGGAATTCCGCGGCGAGAAAATCCAGCGCGGCGCGGACATCGTCTCGCTCGCCTTCGCCGCGATCGTGTTTCCCTTCGCTCATTCCCGTCCCGCGAAAATTAAATCGCAGAACAGAGAGTCCAAGCACATCCAGCGTTTTTGCGGCTTGATAGACCACTTTGTTGTGCATCGTCCCGCCGAAAAGCGGATGCGGATGGCAAACGAGCGCGGCCATCGGCGGCGATCCTGCGCCGGGGCTCCATAAAATGGCTTCTAAGCGCCCTGCCGGTCCAGTGAGAAAGAGATTGCGAGATTCGTGTGATGCGCTCATGGATAGAGTCAAAAGAAATGCGAGTGTACCGCAACACAGAGAAAAGACCGAATACCTCAAAAGAGGCGCAGCGTATCTCCTTAATCGATTAAGTGAATGCGCAGCGCGATGTGCGTGTGCGCGTTATGCTTCAAAGTGGACATGGATTTATCCGGTGACACTCCTTTTTACGCTCGCGGCAATCCGCTGGAGTAACAGTACTACTCGAAGCATCGGATACCTCAAAGTATACGGTTTGAGCTCAAAACCTGGTACTAGGACATAATTTCCTGACTTTCGCGTTGCAGTTTACTGGTGCCAATGTTAGCGTTCCTCAAATTCCAGCCCCAGTGGGAGGAGCGATGAGCGACGGAGCCGACCGCCGCGAAGCCCGGCGTTTCAATATGACGCTGCCGCTGCGCGTGCTTCCGCACGAACCTCACGGGCACACATTCGCGGCGCAAACGCGAGACGTCAGTTACCGCGGACTTTACTTCCTCGCGGAAAAGAATTTCGATATCGGCAGTGAGATTGAATTCGTCATCACCTTGCCGCAACAAGCGGCGCAATCAAACGGCGTGAACATACGCTGTCTCGGCCAGATCGTTCGCGTTGAACCCACGAACAACGGGCGCTTGGGCATCGCCGCGAAAATCGAACGCTACGAATTCATGCCTGCCACGGCCACGGCTGCGTAATTTATTTTGTTTTTCTCCATCCTTGGGGGCCTGAGCATTCGGAACGTTCATTTGGACGGAATCCTGGCGCTCGCTTGCCGCCGCGCCCTGTGGATACAATGGCATGGGCCGCCTATTCCGCATCCCACGGACCGCGGCTCGTTTCTCCGCGGAGGAACTCATGTATCACTACGACGCGAGCCTTGCGCTCGAAGAATTGAAAGAGGACGCGCTTTTGCCGCATCCCGTCAAACTGCGCGACATGATCCTGCGCACGCAGCTTGGCCCCGAAGAAGCAAAGCTGTTGAACCACGAATTCCAGGACTACCTGACGCGCTTCGGCGAATTGCAAAGTGTCGCTCGGGGCATCCTAGAAAAGATCGCCGCAGGCCGCCGCAAGGCGTTGTGACGGAAGGCGCCAAAACGGGAGCACTCCGCGGATGAAAGCGAAACCGCGCGTTCTCCTTTTGTCGGCATCGTCCGGCGCAGGCCACGTTCGCGCCGCACAGGCTCTCGAGAAAGCGTTTGCCGCGCGCGGCGACTGCACTGTCGAGCACATCGACACGATTCAATACGTCAGCAAACTCTTTCAACGCGTTTACGACAAAGCTTACATCTCCATGGTCCGGCGTGCGCCGGAATTAATGGGCGTGCTGTACGACCGCACCGACCAGCCGTGGCATCATCCGCGGCGCCGGCTGGCAATGGACCGACTGAACACCGCGCCGATGATTCGGCTGCTCAAGCGCGTGCAGCCGGATCTGTGCGTGGCTACGCATTTTCTGGCGGCAGAAATTGTTGCCTGGCTGATCGCCAAGCGGAAATTACGCGCGCACAATGCCATCGTTGTAACCGATTACGACGTTCACGCCATGTGGCTTTGCCACACCGTTGACCGCTACTACGTGGCCATCGATGAAGCCGCCGAATATCTCGCGCGTATCGGCGTCCCGCGCGAAAAGCTGCGCGTCACAGGAATTCCCGTCGATCCGTTGTTTGCCAAAACTCTGGCTCGCATGGAAGCGCGGCGCACTCTCGGTCTCGATCCATCTGCGCCGGTAATCCTTATTTCCGCGGGCGGTTACGGCATCGGGCCGGTCGAGCAGCTCGTAAACGACTTGTTGGCGCTGCAGCGCCCGTGGCAGATTGTGGCCATCGCCGGTAAAGCCGAAAAAGTTCGCAAGCGCCTGGAAGACATTTCGAGCGGCGCGGGAAGACTACCCGGCGGCGCTCCTCAGCTTGTCCCGGTGGGTTTCACCGCGGACATGGACAAATACATGGCCGCGGCTGATCTTCTCGTCGGAAAAGCAGGCGGCCTCACCACGTCGGAAGCGCTGGCGTGCGGCTTGCCGATGGCGCTGATCGAGCCGATTCCCGGGCAGGAAGAACGCAACGCCGATCATTTGCTCGAAGCCGGCGCCGCGATTCGCTGTAACAATTTGCCGGCAGCCGCGTGGAAAATCACGAGGTTGCTGGACGATCCGGCACGGCTCGCAAGAATGCGCGAAGCTGCGCGAGGGATGGGCAAACCAGGCGCTGCGGCAGCCATCGCCGAGGACGCTCTAAGACTGGTAGACTGACCTAGCCATAAAGCAACGGACGCACTAATTTTCGCTTCATAAGGGTTGCTGAACACAAGTCCCCATGCGACGCAACACGCTATTGATCGATGCCGACGACACGTTGTGGGAGAACAACGTGTTCTTCGAAAAATTGATCGAAGATTTCATTACCCTCACCGAGCCTTGCGGCTACACGCGCGCTTATATCCGGCACATCCTGAATGAGACGGAGCGCAAGAATATCCGCCAGTACGGTTACGGTGTACGCAGCTTCGGCCGTTCGCTCGAAGAAACTTACCTGAAGCTTGCGGACCAAATGGTCCGCCGGGAAACGCTCGCGCAGATTCACGGCCGCGTCGTGGATCTGGAACGCACTCCACCGCAGATTTTGGATGGCGTTCCGGAAACGCTGGCGTATTTGACGGAGCGGCACCGCCTGATTCTGTTCACGAAAGGCGAGCCCGCGGAGCAAGCCGCGAAGGTCGAGCGCTCCGGCCTGCAAGGCTTTTTTGAGTTTATCGAGATCGTGAGCGAAAAAGATCCGGAGACCTACGCCAGCCTGGTGCGCAAATATAAGATCGTGAAATCGCAGGGGTGGATGATCGGCAACAGCCCGCGCAGCGACATCAATCCCGCGCTGAAAATCGGGCTCAACGCCGTCTATATTCCGCACCAGCACACCTGGCATCTCGAACACGAGCCAGTGATGGCCGGCGCCGGAAAACTGGTCATCGTTCCGGCGTTCCGCGAGTTGCGTAGCCACTTCTAGATCGCGCGGGCGTTTCCAATTTGGATGTTGGAGAAGATTGCGCCTCGCGCGATTCTACTTTTCGCTCGAACGTGCAAAGGAGGCTTTTATGGCGACACCCAATACTTCCCTTCGGACCGACTGGCGGCAGGAATGGTTCGAGTTCGAGGACGCCACCTATCTGAACCTGGCGGGGCAATCGCCCATGCCAAAGGTTTCTCTGCGCGCGTTGCAGGCGGCGCAGGAG
>JBARCY010000080.1:0-11979 GCA_049794595.1 Candidatus Acidiferrum sp. | reverse complement strand
TCAACGCCGTCGTTCGCCGCGACGTCGAGCTGGCCCAAAAAGTTCTCGCCACCGATGATCAGGTCGATCACTACCGCGACCAAATTTTCCGCGAACTCCTCACCTACATGATGGGCGATTCCAGCGTCGTCTTCCCCGCTTTCGAGCTCATCCTCGTCGCCAAAAACCTCGAACGCATCGGCGATCACGCCACCAACATCGCCGAAGACGTCATCTACATCGTCCAAGGCCAGGACGTCCGTCACCCCAGCGTCGACCGCCGCTAAATTCGCTTCGCCCCGCCATTTGACTAGCTAGGCAGAACCAGCATCAAATTTGCCCTTGACAACGAAATATCGCTAGCGTATAGTATGCACTGGGTAAACGTGTAACCGGTTCCCGGAACGCCAATCTCCTGATTGGCGTTTTTTTGTTGTACTCGCTTGTCTTGCATTAAATGCCTTAAAATGAACACCTACAAAAAAATGCCCCATATTGCAGCAATTCCGCGCCCTAAGCACCTTTAGAATGAACACTTGCGAAAGTGCATAAAAACAAAGCACTTGAAGTGTCTATAGAATGAACACTTATGCAAAAACCCCGGGGGGGTGGGGATGGTAATGGTTAACCTGACCTGCGCCGGAGAAATAGCCACAATCCGATGAAGGCGCTCGCAAGGCTGCCGCAGCCTCCAACCGTCCGGTCCCAAGTCCTCACAAATCGTGCCCGGATCTGCGACTCCCCAGTCTGCAACGGCACCAGCATCTCGTTGAAGTCCTCCCCATTCAGAGGAGTAACCACGGCCCCATTCACCGTCACTCGCCAAGCCGGGTAGTTCAGGAGCCGCAGCCCAACCGCAAATGGATCTTTTGTTTTGACCGTTACTTCTTTTTCTTCCGCGGTCCAGCGATCCACTCGAACGTCCGGAGCTGTATTGGGTCCAGGCGTCGAATCCGTGTCCATCACCTGCACCTCGGGAGCTTTCTTGACCGGCACGTTGGTGTGATCATCTCCAGCCGGGTCGTACTCGAACGTGCCTTCAAACCCTTCTCCGCGCGCGATCGCCTGACGCACGATCGAGATGTCGCCCTTGTACCACCAGGCCTGATGCACAAGCCCAGCCCCACCGGCGCCGATGAGTGCGAACGTGACCACGGTCCACACCCATCCCCAGTGCTTTCGCCCCATCGCGGCACCAACAAAAATCGCAAAGGGCACGGCCAGAATCGCCGTCCACCGCCACGGGAATTGCACAAATCGCAGTTTGGGAAGCACATTCCAGAAAATCGAGGTGAAGCGGAACATCAGCGCGCTTGCCAGTCCCGCAAGCAGCAGTAGTATCCGCCACAATCTATTTTCCAAAGCGCCTTCGTTGCCCCGCCGAGCTCTGTGGGTCGCCAGCGCCGCCAATGCTGCCAATACCATGAGCAAAATCGCGATGCCGGACACAATCCAATTAAAAAGCGTATGCTCCGGATCGTTGATAACGGTAAATAGAAAATTTTCCGAGGGAAGCAAACCGGAAGAAAGCGCCTCTCCGATGTTCACCCAGCGCTGCTCGTAAGCCGCCGGCAAAATATAAAATCCCGCCAAACCGAACCCCAGCGCCAGCCCGGCGCCGCCGCGCACCAGCGGCTGCCACGACTTTCCTGTAAGTGCTGCGAAACCAAACACGGCGGCCGAGCTATAACAGGCGTTCACTCCCGCCGGTGCGTTGGAAAGCCAAATCGCAGCCAGCACAAGTGCAAAGAAAACAATCGCCAAGTGCTGAGACGAGCGCGGAGGTCGTTCCGGGCTCTCAAACAACTCGCAGATTTGAAATGCCGCCAGCAACAGCAGCGGAAAGAACGCGTTCGCGAGCAACTCCGCAAAATCGCTCCGCAGATAGACATTCACCAGCGCATAGGGATTTGCGACGTAACACGCCACGCAAAATAAAGCCGCTCGCTCCGGCAAAATCCGCCGCGCCAGCGCAAAGGCGCTCAATCCCGAGAAAGTCTGTACCAGCGCAATGAACACTCCCGGAACGGCAGTCCACGCTACGACGAAGCCCAGCGCCGCCCCCAGCATCCAAGAAAAGGGCGGGTAAAAAATAAATCGCGGCTCGCCAAATCCATAGTTGGCCCATTCCGTCCACCGCGGGTAGAGGATCCCCTCTTTCCACTGGCCGGCCGCATCCATCCACGACGAAATGTGAAACAGAAAATCGTGCCCTGTGGCACACCCCAGCCGAAAAAACGGCGAAAGAATAATCAATGAAATCAAGCCTGAAACGAAAATAGCGGGAACCCAGCCGTGAAGCCGAGCGGCCGAACGCACCGGATTCTGTGCTTCATCAATAGATGTCATGCGGTGTTCATGCCATTGTAACCAGGAAAGAAACTGTCATGCGAGCTTCATCCTTCCGTGCGCGCTCCTTCGAGTTGAGCGATAATACACGCTCTCATGAGCACGACCACCATACCGTCATCGCCCGCCGGCCTTAAGCCCATTATCGAAGCCCGCAAGCTCGAAAAATTTTATCCTCAGCCGGATGGCGGCCGCATTCAGGTCATCGCGCCGACAGATCTCGGCATCTACCCGGGACAAATCATTGCGATGCTCGGCGCTTCCGGCTGCGGAAAATCCACGCTGCTTCGCATGTTGACGGGTCTCTCGCCGGCCAGCGCGGGCTCCGTCTTTTGGCACGGCCAGCCGGTGGGCGATGGTTCGCCAAATGTTTCCATCGTTTTCCAAAGTTTTGCTCTGTTTCCCTGGCTCACCGTTCTTGAAAACGTCGAAGCGCCGCTCGAAGCACGTGGCATGGTTCCCATCGAACGCCACAAACGCGCTCTTCGCATCATCGACGCCGTCGGCCTGGATGGTTTTGAGTCTGCATATCCCAAGGAGCTCTCCGGCGGAATGAAACAGCGCGTCGGCGTAGCGCGCGCGCTGGTCGTCGAGCCGGAAGTTCTTTTCATGGACGAACCATTCTCCGCGCTCGATGTGCTCACTGCCGAAACGCTCCGCGGCGAACTTCTTGAACTCTGGCTCGGGCACAAAATTCCCACCCGCGCCATCTTCATCGTCACTCACAATATCGAAGAGGCCGTCGTTCTCGCCGACCGCATCGTGGTCCTTGGCCGCAATCCGGCCCACATCCACGCCGATTTTGCCGTGGACATGCCTCATCCGCGCGACCGCAAATCTTCCGGCTTCGTCGAGCTCGTCGACGAAATCTATCGCGTCCTCACGCGTCCCGATCACGAACACGATGCATCCCCTCCGAAATCCGCCGCTCCCGGCAAGCAGGCCCTGCGCAAAGCCATCATGCTTCCGCACACGCGGCCCGGCGGCATGGCCGGTCTGCTCGAAATTCTCATGGACCAGGGCGGCCGCGCCGATCTTCACAAACTTGCCGATGAGCTCAGTCTCGAGGTAGACGACCTTCTCCCGACCGTGGACACTGCCGTGATCCTCGGCTTGCTGCGCCTTGAAGAGGCCGACGCCATCATCACTCCCGAGGGCCAGGCCTTCGCGCAGGCGGACATTCAAGCGCGCAAAGCCATCTTTCGCAAGGCGGCCCTCGCCAATGTTCCCTTGCTTGCGCAGATGCAAAATGCGCTCAGAGCGAAGTCGGACCGCACGCTCTCCGACGAATTCTTCCGGGATCTCCTTGACGAACATTTCAGCGAGGACGAGTCGCGCCGCCAGCTCGAAACCGCCATCCAATGGGGACGTTACGCGGAAATCTTCGATTACGATGCCGCCACCGGCAAGCTGACCCTCACCGAGGCCTGACTTTCTCGTGCCGACTTCCACGCCGATCGCTCAAAGCGCGACTCCTATTCCGCCGGTGTTGCGCCGCCCTGCCGGCTCGCGCTGGTCGTGGTCGTTTCTGATCGATATCGCCGTTTTCCTTTTTGTCTTCGCCGCCATCTACGGTGTCTACGCCATTGGGCACACTTGGCTCGGGCCCGTCCCCGCTCAGGCCGAAATTTCGCAGAGCCCTCGCGCTCTTCCGCTCTATGCGTTCTACTCGCTCGTGCGCATCGGCATTGCTTACGCGTTGAGCCTGGCTTTCGCGCTCGCTTACGGTTATGTCGCTGCCCGCTCCAAAAAGGCGGAGATCGTCCTTATTCCGCTGCTCGATATTTTGCAATCCATTCCTGTACTCAGTTTTTTACCGGGCGTGATGCTGGCCATGGTCGCGCTTTTTCCTCACAGCCAGATTGGCATCGAGCTCGGTTCGATCATTCTCATTTTCACCGGCCAGGTATGGAATATCGCTTTCAGTTTTTATTCCTCGCTGAAGGGCATCCCGCGTGAATTGAGAGAAGCAGCCATAATTTACCGCTTCGGCCGCTGGCAAAGATTCGTCGAGCTGGATCTGCCGTACTCCACCATCGGACTCGTGTGGAACTCGATGATGTCTGTCGCCGGCGGGTGGTTCTTCCTGATGGCCTGCGAAATGTTTGTCTTGGGCGATCGCGATTTTCGCCTTCCGGGACTCGGCTCTTTTCTCGAGACCGCGGCGAGCCACGGCAATACGCGCGCGATTCTTTGGGGACTCGCCGCCATGGTCGCGGTCATTGTGCTGCTCGATCAGCTCATCTGGCGGCCCGTGATCGCGTGGGCGGATAAATTCAAATTTGAGCAGGTCGAAGCAGCGCAAGTCTCCACGCAGAACTTGCTCAGTCTCATCGGGCGGGCTTCTTTCGTCATTCGCTTCTTTCGCCTCGCCGTGCGCCCGGTCATCGATTGGATCACCGTCAATGTCGCTGTGGGCGCTCGCCGCGCTGCTGAGTCATTCTCTGTCCCGAAGCGCCAAAGCACGCGCCGAGGGCTGCTGATCGCTCTCGCCGCTGTAATTCTCGTCGGCCTGGGATTCGCCGTATTTCACGCCGGCCGCGAGTTGTCCGATCTGCGCCGCGCGGATTACATCACTCTCTTGCGCAGCGCGGGCTTCACCCTTCTTCGCGTCAACGGCGCACTTCTCATCGGTGCCCTTTGGACTGTACCCGTCGGTGTGGCTATCGGATTCAGTCCGCGTCTCGCCCGCATCGCGCAGCCGCTTGCGCAGATCGCCGCATCCATCCCGGCGACCGCGCTATTTCCCGTCATTCTTCTTTTCCTGCTGCGCTTCCGCGGCGGCCTCGAACTCGCCGCCATGCTCGTCATGCTGCTCGCCACGCAATGGTACATTCTCTTTAATGTCATCGCTGGCGCCATGGCCATTCCGACGGACCTAAAAGAAGCGTCAAGCATCTTTCGGTTCGGCCCATGGGATCGCTGGCGCCACCTGATTCTGCCGGGGATTTTTCCCTACCTCATCACAGGATTGGTGACCGCCTCCGGCAATGCCTGGAATGCCAGCATCATCGCGGAGTATTTTCATTTTCAGGGGAGAATTGTTTCGACCATCGGCCTCGGCAGCGCCATTAGCAGGGCGAGCGACGCCGGGCGTTTCGATGTCTTGCTGGCGTCCACGCTGATCATGGCCACCATCGTCGTGCTGATCAATCGCCTGGTGTGGCGCCGCCTCTACCGCCTCGCTTCGACGCGCTTCAAGCTTGAAGCGTAGCGCGTCTCAGCCGGTAGGTTTTATGGTTTTTCTGGTTTCGCCGTTTTATCGCTTTTCTCGGACGTCGCCGGAGCAGTCGCAGGCTCCTCGCCCCAAATATATTTCGCGAACCATTCTTCGTTTTCTTCCATCACCGCGCGTTGCTGTTTCGGTTTTGTGATTCCGTGCCCAAATCCTTTGTACACGACCATCTTCACGGGCACGCCGCGATCCTCCAGCGCTTGCCGCAGTTCGTACCCGTTCGCGATGGGCACGCGCCGGTCGTTTTCTCCCTGCTGGATCAGTGTCGGTGTCTTGGCCTTGGCGATGTAGGTGATCGGCGAAGTCTTCTTGTAAATTTCCGGATCGTCCCAAGGCGTCGCATGCAGATACTGCCGCGTGAAAGGAGTGATGTCCGTGTTCACGTAATACGTCATCCAGTCGGAAATTCCCGCGCCCACGGAGACGGCTTTGAAGCGGTCGCTCGACGCGGCGATGAACGCGGAAATGTAGCCGCCTTCGCTCCAGCCCATGGAGCCCACGCGATCCTTATCGACAAAACCCTTCGCGATCAGCGCATCCACTCCGGAAATCACGTCGGCATAATCGCCTACTCCCAAATTTCTGACGTTCAGCGACCGAAATTTTTCGCCATAACCCGCCGAGCCCCTGTAATTCGGACGCAGAATCAGCGCGCCTTTCGCGATAAAACGTTCAAGCGGGTAATAGCGATCGGCGTTTACAATCGGCTGATCCACTCCGGTTGGTCCGCCATGAATAACTACCAGCAGCGGATATTTTTTCTTGGGATCGAAGTCTGGTGGTTTCAGGAGCACGCCTTCGATGACCGTTCCATCGCCGGACTTCCAGGAAATCACTTCGCGCCGCGCGATCTTGAAGTTTTTTAGTTGGTCCCCCAGGTCCGTGAGCTTCTTCGGCTGCCACGACGATATGTCCGTGGCGTAAATCTCTGGATACCCATTTTCCGGCGCTCCTCGGTAGGCTACATGCTTGTAGTCCTTCGAAAAAGAAAACGAATTCGCCTCAAGATGCTCCGGCGCGCTGAGCTGCTCAATTCTCTTCGATTCGGGATCCAGGCGAAACAGGTGAGCGTACGTCTTCTGCAGCGCATCGATGTAGATGCCATCCTTCGCCCAGGTGATCAAGCCGGCGTCTTCGTCAAATGCATCCGTCAATACGCGTGGCGCTCCGCCGTCCGCATCCACCACGGCGATTTTCCTGTTCGTATAGAAAAAATACTTGGACCCATCCGCTGTTTCGTAGGCGATTTGCTTCCCGTCGGCCGACCATTTCGGATGTGTATCAGGCCCGGAGGTGCTCACAATCTTTTTTGCTTTTGCGCCGTTTACGCCGGTCACGTAAATGTCCGCCGTCCCGTTGGAAATCAAATCGGGATCGCGCTGGGCGCTGAAGGCGATGCGGGTCCCATCCGGCGACCACGCAAAGTCGCCGACACTAAAATCCGTTCCCTCCGTCAGCCGCTTCGGCTCGGGAACCGCTTCGGATTCGCTCATCGGGATATCCAGCGTCCATAAATGCGTCATGGTGTAATCGGCATGGACAACCTGAAAATCGCCGTACTTTTCCTTGCGGTCTTTCATTGCTTTTGATTCAGGGTCTTCCGCGGAGAAGGCCAGCTTCATGGAATCCGGCGACCAGTCAAAATCATTCACTCCAGTTTCTACTTTCGTGAGCTGCCTGGCCTCGCCACCGTCCGCTGAAATTAAATAAATCTGCTTTTTGCCTTCCGGCGTTCCAGTGATCTGGCCCGGACGGTCGGAGAGGAACGCGATCCACTTGCCGTCTGGCGACCACGCGGCATCCGTGCTGGATTTCTTCGAGGCCGTCAGTTGATGTCTTTCACCACTCGAAGTGTCCACGATCCACAAATCGCGCTCGAAGGCGTTGTCTTCCCAATTCGTGCGCGTAACTTCGTACACCACCCGTTTTCCGTCGGGCGAAATCCGCGGGTTGAACGCGCTCTTCATTTCCAGTGACTGGTCAATCGTTGGGGTAGAGGAATGCGAGGCATCGGTTGCGGGCGCCGGCTGCTGAGCCGAGACGCCCACGCTCAGCGAGCAGCTCATCGTCAGGAACAGGGCTGTCCAACAGAATTTGCGCACGGTTTTTTCTCCTCGAACTACGTCTTGAATTCATTCGCTCCGGATTTTCCCGACCAACGTATAAATCCGATGGCCAGGCCGGCGCCGACGATCGCCAAGGCCACGTAGACATGCCAGCCATGCAGCTCGAGCGCGGAAATAACGGCCGTCATCCCGGACAGAAAAATGAGAAGCGCCGCCTTGCCCTTCGACATCTCTCTTTTGTTCACGGGCGCTCCAGGCGCGGCCTAGCGTCCACCTTACCGCTTTTTTCTCAGGCGGAAGCGGATCGCGGCTCTGCCTCTTTTGTCAGCTCTTTGCTCAAAAAAATAATCTGGCCTACGTGATGATAGGCGTGTCCCGCGCATCGCAGAAAAATCATGAAGCGCTCGGCAGCCTCGGGCTCGCGTTCCCCCCAATATGGTTTTAGCCAATCCCCCGGTTCTTGCCTTCGGACCGTGGCCACGACTATTGCAATCGTCTGGTCAAAAGCCTGCATCACTTTTTCCTTGTCCGGCTTTCCCGTTTCCGTGAATTCCCGGTCGCGGTTGCGAATGTACCCGGTCTCCGCGACGCGCGCTCCGATGTAGTAATTCAAATTGCCGGTAAGATGCAGCATCAAATTCCCGACGCTGTTGCCGTAAGTGAAGGGATTGTGCCAGAACTGTTCCTGGGTCAGCGGGTCCACCCACTTGTGCGCCTGCGCCGCCACAAATTCATAGTAACCAGCGAGGTCAAATGAAATCGTGCTGGGAAGATCAGTCATAGAGGATCCTGAGGTCGCCACATCCGGAAAGCCCACGCAACTGCTCAATGCGCAGTCGGCCGGCAATCGATTCCTGTAAGCAGCTTCCTACTCCATCCCAAAAAAAGGACCAGCGCTTGGCATCTCGGAACGCCGACAATAGCCTGCCGCCAAAAAAAGTCAAGGTCTTCCTCGAAGCTCTGCGAAGCGAAAGTGGTAGTGACGGTTCGCCGCGGCCGAAAATTAAGTGCCAGCAAACGTCTGCGAAAGCATGACGCTATAGAAAAATGGGGGGTGAGTTTGTTAAAGTAATGGGGTCAGCTTCAGCAGATAGTTCAGTCAGCCTCAGTTCCAGGAATTTCCCAGCCCAGGGTTCTGGAAGGCGCCATTTTTTATGCTCATAGAGGTGTATCCGTGTCCCGTTCGGCGTCCAAGGCTCAAAAACCAACTGGCACAGGCTTTCGGGCTGGCCTGCGGCGGTTGTTGAGCAACTTCTTTCTCACCTCTGGGTTAGGTGCAGCGTCCGCCCGAACACGCTCAGATCAGGCTCAAGTCATGTCTTCCGCGCCTTCACATCGTCGCACCTTTCTCGCTCCCCCCCGAGATTTCATGCATCGCCGCCGTTTTCGCCGGCGGCTAACCAATTTCATTTTCATTCCGCTCCTGAGTGTCATCGTGGCTTACGTGATTACCCGGCCGACCGGTGGCGCGGGCTTCACGCTTCCGAAGGCCATGCAACAGGCATCGCTTTCCAGACCCTCGAATCAGCAGTCCGAAGTGCTCGCAACAGCGACCAGCTCCACGAATAGCCCTGCGAGAGGAACCATTGCAAGCTCCTCTGTAACTCCTTCAGCGGCATCTGCTGCGGCCCCCATACTGATTGGCGGTTACATGCTGGACGACGGGCCTCATGCCGTCGCCGAGGCGCCGGAAATCGTTCTACATGATGCAGAACGAAATCGGGATCTCCATGTGCGGGTTTTTTATCCTGAGGAACCTGGGCCGTACCCCGTTATTGTCTTTTCGGGAGACGCAAGTGGCTCGCCATCCTGCTGCGATGCCCTGACTCGCCATTGGGCGGGCTATGGTTATGTGACCCTTCAGCTCATGGGCACGGAGTCCACTCCCGAGCCGCGCAACGCCAACGAAGAGACCGTCAGCTATCTGAAAGCAGATCGCGGGGCGCCGAATGAGCCCGCGCCGTGGCAAAGCAGCCCTCGCGAGATTTCATTTCTTCTGGACTCGCTGGCTACCTTGCAAAATCGCATTCCCGCACTTGCCGGCAAAATCGATGCGGATCGTATCGGCGTTGGTGGACACTCGACGGGCGCGTTCGCCGCGGATGCCATCGCTGGGGCGCTTGTCGATCTGCCCGGCCACCATGCCGCGAGCTTCGCCGATCCGCGTGTGCAAGCCGTACTGTTGCTTTCTCCGCAAGGACCCGGCGAATTTGGCCTTACAAGCAATTCCTGGGAGAACGTCAAGCTGCCTCTTCTGAGTATTACGGGTTCACTCGATGTGGGTGCTGGAAAGCAGAACCCAGAATGGAGAGAGATTCCCTTCGAGCGTAGCCAGCCTGGGGACAAGTATCAGGTCTTCATCCGGGGAGCGGATCACGTCTCTTTTATTTCGGCGAAGACCTTCTCGACAGCGCGCGCTGCACACTACGAGTCCATCCTCGGCTATACCAACTCGGCGGCGCTGGCGTTTTGGGACGCCTACCTGAAGGCCGATGCCAAAGCTAAATTGTATCTTCAGTCGAGCGCGCTTCCGGATTTTAGCCATGGTGCCGTAAAACTTACGCGCCGCTGACTGGTTGAACGCCGCATTCCTCAGTTTTTCCACACGTTTGCATGGGGGAGTCCTTCCGTACCATTGACGCTGTTACCAGCCGCTTTAGAAACTAAATGCGAGATGGCCCGCTATTCTGCTTTTCTTGGGCGCAGGGTTGAGGTGCAATACCGCGCCGGAGACATCCTTTTGCCCGCATCGGGCACGTTTGTGGCTGATTCGGGCCGCTCGATCTTCCTTGAGCAGAGCTTTGAACAGCGCGGCTTGCAGAGGAATTTCCGGTGGGAGATTCCCTACCAATACATCGTTCGTCTTGAAGAGAAAGCCACGCCGGTAGAGGTTTCCGGGCAGGGCTCTTCCGCGGTTGTGGCCAAGAACCCTGAGGCATCGCCTTCGACTGCTGATCACAAAGCTCGCAATTCATCCAGTGCAGATTCGCGGGGAGGAGCCCCCGCGATCCTCCCGCTTCAGAATCGTCCAAAGACCGCCTGACGGCGCGTTTTCTCACCCCAGACGCGACTCCTCCTTGTCGATTCGGTTACAATCGTTCCGCCTGAAACATACATTCTCGAGGTCGCGGACCTGGTAGTGACAATACCCGCGCAGGAGACAATTTGTGACCCCCGATGACACCCCCAAGACCAGCGTCGGCTCTGGAGCAAACCTTAGTTCGACGAGAAAAATCGGCCCTGGCTCCAGAGTGGGATTGATCGGTCTGGGCTTGATGGGGCGGCCCATGGGGCTCAACCTGTTGAAGGCGGGCTTTTCGCTGACCGTTTGGAACCGGACCGCCTCGCGCGCCGAGCCGCTGGTAGCCTCTGGCGCAAAGCTTGCGAATTCACCTCGAGAGGTGGCTGCGAACTCTGAAGTGCTGATCACGATCGTCAGCGATCCGCCCGCTCTTGAGGAAGTGCTTTGGGGAAAGACGCGTTCTGGTCAGGGAGACGGTGCTCTCGCGGCGCTCCGGCCTGGCAGCATTTACATCGATTCCAGCACTGTTTCGCCTGTCCTCGCCCGGAAGATTGCAGCCGCTTGCGGTGAGTGCCACGTCGACTTCCTGGATGCGCCTGTGACCGGTGGCACTTGGGGCGCTGAAAAAGGGGAGCTAGTTTTCATGGTGGGCGGCGAAGTCCAGGTAATCAAGGATGCAGAACCGGTGTTCAGCGTCCTGGGCAAACGCTGGTTTCACTTAGGGCCCAACAGCGCCGGACAGACCATTAAGTTGGCAATGAACCTTATTCTTGCGCTGGAGGTTGACGCGCTGGCCGAGGGCTTGGCGTTGGTCAGTGCCGCCGGCTTGCCTGGAGAAAAGCTCGTGGAAGTCCTGCAATCCAGCATGGGGCGCGCCGCCGTTTTGGATGTGAAGGCTCCCCTGCTCCTCAAGGGTGAGTATCCACCCAGCTTTCCCTTGCGCTTGATGCACAAGGACGTGGGCCTGGCGCTTGATCTTGCCAAACAGCTGGGCGTGGTGCTGCCCGCCGGGGCAGCCGCTTACTCCACGTACTCTGCCGTCAAGGCTGCCGCCACGGAAGATTTGGATTATGCCGGCGTGATGAAATTCTGGCAGCGCTAAGAAGGTTTTGCAGTTTGCATGGGCCTGCGAGAAGGAGCTGGGTGCTCCAGACGTGCTTCGAGAGCGTGGCTAAACCATTAATTATCAGCTACTTGCTTGCAAGAAAGAGTGAAGGAGAGGGAAAGGCGTGGTGCCAGCCGGAGCCAAGACGGCTTGGCCGAATAGCTCAAACGGGCCGAGCCGCCGCGTTAAGATCTAGATCGAGCGAGAGATTCTGGTCGAGAAC
>JBARCY010000079.1:0-4674 GCA_049794595.1 Candidatus Acidiferrum sp. | reverse complement strand
CACCAACACTGCGCACGGGAACGGCTGCGAAAACTATTGTAGTCAGCGGGGACTTCACGCTGGATTGGAACTTGGCACGTAGCCGAGGGCTGGAAGCGCAAATCGGAGTTTGGGAGCCGGCGGTGTGTTCCCGGTTGAGGTGGCAGCGAGGCGGGGCCGCGCTGTTGGCTGATTTGATGGAAGGTGTCGCAGCGCAAATCCGAGACCGTGTCGTTTTCGAAATCCGCCAGCCCGCAACGCCACGGCGCATCGGGAACGACGCTGATGCTTGTATTGGACCCGAAGACGCGCGCTACCATCACTCCTATGCCACCTGGATACCTTTTCCGTTCGCCGCCAAAGGCGCCGAGAAGGAGAAACCGGCGTGGCGGGTCGCGGAGTTTCTGGGTATCAATCGCTGCTCGAATACAGAGGCTCAGGCGAAATGGGCTCGGGTGGCGAACGACAGCTCCAGCGCTCAGATGGTTGTGCTCGATGACGCCGCTTTGGGGTTTCGCTCGAAACGCGAGCTCTGGCCTGCCAGTCTGACGGAGCCTGGCAGTAGGCCTTGGGTCATTGTGAAGATGAGTCGCCCCGTCGCACAGGGCGAGCTCTGGAATCACCTCAGTGCGAATCACGCCGACAAACTCATTGCGATTATGACGGTGAACGACCTACGCCTCACGGAAGTACAGATTACTCACGGACTTTCCTGGGAGCGCACGGCCCAGGACCTCGTTTGGGAACTCATGTACAACAGCGATCTGCGCAGTCTGATGCGCTGCGCCCATGTGGTCATTTCGTTCAACGCAGCCGGCGCATTCCTCTATTCACGAAACAGTGACCTCGAATTGCCGTGCCAACTGTTCTTCGATCCAGAAATTGTCGAAGGCACGTGGGAGCAGGGCTACCCAGGACGGATGGTGGGTCACACTTCCTGCCTCACTGCCGGTATCGCGAAGGAACTAATGCTCGCACCTGATACGCCGGATATCCGACAAGGAATCCGCGCGGGGCTTTCGGCGCTCCGCTGCCTCCACCGAGAGGGCTACGGCCAACGTGGCGCTTCGGCAGCCGAGGTCAAGCTCGATTTCCCGATGCGCGCCGTCGTCGATGCGCTGAAAACTAGCGACAGCCCGTATCAAGAAACAACTGTGCCGATGCGCACGGGCAATAAGTATTGGACCATCCTCGGAGATCTACACCACAAAAATCTCGAAGAGGTTGCGCACGAGGTGGTGTTGAAAGGGCCTGAGCGAGTGCTCAAAGGAGTTCCACTCGGACGATTCGGAGCCCTGCTAACCGTGGACCGACAGGAGATGGAGAGCTTGCGCAGCATTCGTTCGCTGGTCAGCGAATATGTGTCTCAACCGCATCCCAAGCGTCCTTTGTCGATCGCCGTGTTTGGTCCTCCCGGATCGGGAAAATCGTTCGGAATTACGCAGCTTGCGCTGGCGCTCCGTCCGGGCGAGATCGAGCCGAAAGAATTCAATATGTCTCAACTCGGATCCACGGACGAACTGCTTTCGGCTTTGCATCAGGTGCGCGACATCGGGCTGAGCGGAAAAATCCCTTTGGTATTTTGGGACGAATTCGACAGCGACTATAAGGGAACTTATGGTTGGTTGCGCTACTTTCTCGCACCGATGCAGGATGGCAAGTTCCAGGAAGGAGACATCACGCACCCCATTGGCAAGGTGATCTTCGTCTTCGCGGGCGGCACGAGCGAGGCGCTCGATAACTTCGGCAAGAACACGAGTGGGGAGCAGGCGCGCGCGGCAAAAGTTCCGGACTTCATCAGCCGCCTAAAAGGCTATATCAATGTACTTGGCCCAAACCCGAAATCCGGGGCAGACGATCCGTACTACGTGCTGCGGCGCGCCATTCTTCTGCGCTCGATGCTTTCCCGGGACGCCAAACATCTGCTACGTAACAATGAGCTGCAAATCGATTCCGGCGTGCTGCGAGCGCTCTTGCTCACCTGGAGATACAAGCACGGAGCGCGGTCGATGGAATCGGTCATCGCCATGAGCCAGCTGGAGGGCAAGACCCGGTTCGAGCGTTCCAGCCTCCCGACGAAAGCGCAATTGGATTTGCACGTAGACGGACAGGATTTCCTGGCGCATGTACATCAACTCGAACTCGACGGCGAGGTTCTGGAGCGCCTGGCGAAGGCCGCACACGCGATCTACTGCGAGGAGCAAACTGCCCTCGGCTGGAAACACGGTGCTAAGAAGAACGAAGACACCAAAGAGAATCCCTCCCTCGTCGCGTTCGACCAGCTTCCGGAAGATGAGAAGGAGCAGAACCGCGGACAGGTGCGCGACATCCCCAGCAAATTGGCCCACGCCGGATGCTACATGGTGCCAGCGGTGGAGGGTGAGCCGGCCTTTGTTTTCCCGGAGGATGCGCTGGAGGAGCTGGCTTCGATGGAGCACACGCGCTGGATGCGCCAGAAGGCCAGAGATGGATGGCGGTATGCACCCAAGACCGACAAGCCGAAATTATTTCACAATTGCTTGCTGCCGTGGCGCAAGGGAGACTTGGCTCCGTACGCGGGCTTTGCCGAGTATCTTGGAGACGCAGAGCTTCCCGAAGAAGAGAAAGAGAAAGATCGGACCGCGGTTCGCAAGATTTCGGCGATTCTGAAGGATACCGGTTACACAATCATTGAGGCGCGAAGTGAAGCCGGGCGGGCACGGGCTGCTGCGCAGAAGTAAGCAGGCTGCGGAACGGCATGATCGGGCATCGCGATACGGATGCTGTGCATAGAGTGCGGGGCGCGTTCCGTTATGAGGAGCAGACCGTTGCGAGAGGCCGACTATTGCCGCATCCATCGAATGGAAGCAATGTCGGCCTTCATGATGGAACAGAGGATTGCTTATGGGGCATGAACTGTTCATATCTTATGCTTCGGCCGACTTGACACTAGCGGAAGCCCTGTACAGCCGGCTAAGGGGTGAGGGGTTCTCCGTCTGGTTCGACAAGAGCAGGCTGAATGCGGGCTGCGACTGGCACAAGGAAATCGAAGCTGCCTGCGAGGCAGCGCGTATTGTTTTGCCGCTGCTCACGCCGCGCTGGCAGCACTCGTCATGGACGAAATACGAAACTTACGCCTCTGATGCCGTCATTCCGGTGCTGGCTGAGGGCAAGCCAGAGGCGGTGATGCCGCCGCCCTTGCGGAGGTGGAACGCATACGAACTCAATCCATTGACGGCGGACGATGGGGCATGGCGGTCTCTGTTGGCCGCGCTCCGCGCCAAGCTTGCCGAGCCCGTGCCCGAACGCGCGCCGCGCATCCTCGATCTGCCCTATCCGGCGAATCCCTTCTTCGCAGGCCGCGAGGACGATCTGGTACGTATACACGAGGAACTGCACCAAGCCCCGGTGGCGGCGCTCACGCAGGGGCGGGTGCGGGCGCTGGCGGCGATGGGGGGAGTGGGCAAGACCACGCTCGCCAACGAATACGCGCGGCGGTTCTGGCGGCTCTATCCGCAGATCTTATGGGTGGACGCGCGAGCGGGACTCGAAAGCGGCTTCGCGCGGCTGTTCGAGAAGCTGTTCCCAAGCCGGGCCGGCGAAGACCTGAAGCAGCCGGAGAAGGCGCGGCTGGCCCTGGTGGAGCTGTCCGGCAAACCAGAGCGGCTGCTGGTGATCGACAACGCAGAAGACGCCGAGTCGGTTCGCCCTTGGTTGCCGCGAAATGCCACGACCGGCTGCCACACACTGATCACTTCCCGCTTCTCGGACTTTCCCGCTGCCGCCGGCGTCCGTTCCATTCCTCTTTATGTGCTGGAGTCGGGACCATCCCGCCAATTCCTGCTGGCCCGCACCGGGCGGACGGCGGAAGGGATGGAACTAGCTGCCTGCGACGAGCTGGCCAAGGCTCTGGACTATCTACCGCTTGCGCTGGAGCAGGCGGCCGCCTATATCGCCGCCCCGGGTGCCGGCGTCGGATTCGCTGGTTACTTGCGCCTCTACGAGGCCGCGGCCACTGAGCTCTTGGCGCGGAAGGCGCTGGGTTCGACCGAGTATCCGGACGCGGTGATTACCACATGGCAAGCGACGGTGGCGAAACTGTCGCCAGAATCGCGAGCCATTCTGCGCCTGTGCGCCTGGTGCGCCGACACTCCTATCCCCCGTGTTTTGGTTATGGCGGAGGCCGCCGCCGCTGGCGTGCTGGAGTTGGCGGCATGTTTTGATCCTGTGAAGCCGCTGTCTGGTCCCGCGGCGGCGGAACTGCGAATACGAGACGCGCTAACCGGGCTGGCGCGTTATTCGATGATCCTGGATGCTACCGACACGACGTTTCGCGTGCATGGCCTGGTGCAAACCGTGGAGCGCCTGCGGGCCGCCGCCCAGGGAACAGACGAGGTGGCCCGTAACGAAGCGCTGTTGTGCCTGATCGCGGTCTTCCCTGATGCCTTCGGTGACCCGTCCGCCTGGCCGCTATGCCGCCAGCTCCTGTCGCACGAGCGCACATTGGTGGCGCGTCTCGGTCCGCACGACGAGAGCATCGGGCTTACGAGGCTGCTCACGGCGGCCGGCCATTTCTTGCAAGGCAGCGGTGACAGGGGGGGGGCCTTGCCGCTCTACCGTCGTGCACTGGAGATCCGTGGGCGCTTGCTCGGCGCGGAGGATCCTAGCACGCTCCGCAGCATCCTCGATTTAGCCAGATGCATGCAGGCACTGGGC
>JBARCY010000078.1:0-8226 GCA_049794595.1 Candidatus Acidiferrum sp. | reverse complement strand
TCGGCAAACAGGCTGCTCGCAATCTGACCGGAGCAAGCCTCGATCGTCCCATTCATGAGCAACTATGGTCCAAGGACGGCTCGATGCTTGCTCTCTACGCGGATGGCTTCCGCAACAAACTGATCGGATTTTCTCCGGAAGGGATGAGCGAGAATATCACCAATCCCCCAGCCGATAATGTGGGTAACTTTGCCGTTTCCAGCTCTGGCGAAGTCGCCTTCGCTGGACAGTCCGCGACGGCGCCTCCCGAGCTTTGGCTGTGGGATAAAAAGAACGCGCCGCATCAGGTTTCTCACCTCAACGATTCTTGGAAGCAATTCGCGCTCAGCACCCCCGAATTTTATAAGTACAAATCCTCCGATGGCCTCGAAATCGAAGCCGCTCTCTTGAAGCCCGCGGGCGCCGATCCAAAAGTCAAATTGCCTCTCATCGCTTTGATTCATGGCGGACCAACCGGCAATTGGCAAGACTCCATCGAAACTTGGGCACAACTCCTCGTTACACACGGCTACGCGGTTTTCTATCCCAACATTCGCGGCTCCACGGGCTATGGCGAAGCATTCATCGAGATGAATCGTGGCGATTGGGGCGGCGCCGATTTCAAGGATGTCATGGCTGGCGTCAAGGATCTCGTCGACCGTGGAATTGCCGATCCCGCGAAGCTCGGCATTGGCGGATGGTCCTACGGCGGTTATATGTCGGAGTGGGCCATCACCCAAACCAACGATTTCAAAGCCGCCGTCTCCGGCGCCGGGCTTTCCAATTTGATTTCCGAATACGGCAGCGAATCTCATCCTTCCTACGACGAGTGGTTCTATGGCGTACCCTTCGAGTCCGACAACCTGGTGAAGTTTCTCAATAGCTCCCCGTTCACGCAGCTCAAGAATGCGAAGACGCCGACACTCATTCTTCAGGGCGAGGCCGACACCACCGATCCCCTCGACCAAAGCCAGGAGTTATATCGGGGCCTGAAGCACTATGGCGTGGAAAGTGAGCTCGTCGAGTATCCCAGAGAACCGCACGGCTTCCACGAGGAGAAACATCTTCTCGATCGCCTCAATCGTATTCTTGCCTGGTATGACGCGCACTTGAAGTAGCTGTGACTTGCAAGTAAGGCTTACTGGATTTCGGAGGTTGCCGCTCCTCTGAATCGTTTACTGTTGACTCTGAACGGTCTGGAGTTTCGAGAGCTTCGCGATGGACGGATAGGATTCCAAAACAGTCAGCGTCCGCTCCGGCACATTTGCACCCGTGCGAAGTGCGCTGGTCATCAGTTGCACGGCGAGTCCGGTCATTGGCGGAGCGATCACCGTGGCCGCCAGCAACCCTGTGCGCACCCAGGCTTGCCCCGTCTTCGGCAGTCCATCAGCGCCCGTAAACGGCAGACTCAGCCATTTTGCTCTTTCTTGCGGGTTTCCGATTTCTTCGATCGCTTTTCTCGCGCCGATGGCCATCGCATCATTCTGGGCGGCGATGGCAACAATAGTTACTTTGCTCGACCCGCCCAATTTCAGCCAAGTTGCCACACTTCGGTGACCGCTCTCTTCCGTCCATTTGCCTCGCAGCAGCGTGACGCGCAGATTCTTAGCGCACACCGCTTCGAACCCCGACTTGCGGTCTTTTACCGTGGCGTTCTCCGTAGGACCAACGATGTAAAGGACGGGGCCGCCCTCCGGAAGCAACGCGCTCAACTGTCTCGCCTGAATCCTTCCGATCTCCGCGTGATCGTGCGTCACGAGAAAAATTGGCGTTTTGGAGCTTCGCCGCAAATCCGGGATATATTCCGACTCGCGGTTGACGAGTCCCCAGCCAATCCCCGCCTCGATGGCTGCCTTGGCTACTTGTGGGAGCCCTGTTCCACCCGCCGGTTCGACAATGATGCCGTCCGGCCGTAACGTGGGATCTCCTTGGATCTTCTTAAGAATTTGCGTGCTCTGCGTGATGGTATCGCCATCGGCGTACACGATCTCCAGATCGACGCCCAGTTCTCGCGCGGTGGTCTCGGCGTACGCTGCCTGCTCTACTTGAAAATCGTTGTCTTTGGTGATCAGCGCTAAGAGAAATCGCAGTCTTTTCACTTTGGAGCGCCCCCAAGTTGCGCCCGGCCGTTCACTTTCTGCTTGTTCGCATCATACGGCGGTTTCCCGCCCTCTTGCCGAAGAAACAAATCTTTGGTTACAACTTGGATAGCCCGTTTGAACAGAGTGGCCGTCTCCAGAAGATAAACGATCCAGAAATCCGCCGTTCAGAAAACGTCCAATTGTGGCTGTTGCGAATCCGCTACCATCTGTTGCGTACCTCTTTACACCCGACAAAGCCCGTGATACGCTTTTTTCCCGTACCGCCATCCATGCGCCAGGCGGCTGGGCCTCTGACTGAGAACCTGCCACACGTTTGTCTAAGCGGTCGCAAACCGGCCGACTTATCGCTCGAAAGCCCCTCCCCAAGAGGAACAATGCGCCGTCTCTCTACGCGCGTTTTGCCGTTAACCCGGGTTTCCACCGTCATCGCGGCTGGCTCGGACGAACGGAGGCTCAACTTGGCGCGAACTGGGACAAAAAGGGGACATCTTGCTTAAGCTCCGAAAAGTGGAAATCGTTGGCTTTAAGTCCTTTTCTGACCGCACCGTGGTCACCTTCAGCGGCTCCGGCACTACCTGCATCGTCGGGCCCAACGGTTGCGGCAAATCCAACGTAGTAGACGCCATCTCCTGGGTTCTCGGCGAGCAAAGCCACAAGTCACTCCGCGCGGAGCGCATGGCGGATTGCATTTTTAATGGAACGGCGAAGCGCCCGCCCCTCGGCATGGCCGAAGTGACCATCACCATGGAGGATCCCGAACTGGCCGAAGCCGCCCGATTCGTCCTCGAGGGCACTTCAGTCGAGGGCATTGCCGATGCTGCGGCTACACTGATCGTTGAGAGCGATGCACCCTTTGAGGCTAACCCGAACACTCAAATTTTCTCGCTCGGCCCCGCGTTGGCCCCTGATTCCCAACACGATGCAGCGGAATCGCAAGACCCTGTGCTTCAGCGTGAGGAGGAATCCGCCGCATCCCACGATTTCCTGAAAGGCAAGCATCGCAGAAAGGGCGCTGACAAGCCCGTCCTCGCCACCAAGCCGGGCGAAGTAGTGGTCACGCGCCGCTTGTACCGCTCGGGCCAAAGCGAATATCTCATCAACGGCCGCATCGGCCGCCTTCGTGACATTCAGGAAATGTTCATGGGCGTCGGCCTCGGTCCCGATTCCTACGCCATCATCGAACAGGGCCGCATCGGCCTCATCCTCTCCACCAAGCCTATGGAACGTCGTGCCATCATTGAAGAAGCCGCAGGCGTAACGAAATTCAAGACCAAGAAGCGCCTCGCCGAAGCCAAGCTCGAATCCTCCAAACTCAATCTCGCGCGCGTGAACGACATCGTCGTCGAAGTCGAAAAACAGCTCGGCTCTCTCAAACGCCAGGCGTCCAAAGCGCGCCGCTACGCCGAAATTCGCGACCAGATGCGCGGAATTGCCCGACAAATGCTCGCCGGAAAAGCCCGCGAACTCGACGTCGAAGCGGAGCGCATCGCCAAGCGGCTTGCCGAACTTGCCGCCACGGAAACGCAGCACGTCGAAGCGGTTCAGCGGCAGGAAGGCGAGCAGGATCGCCTCAACCAGCGCGTCTACGGACTCGACGCCGAGATTCGCCAAAATCAGAACGTGTTGAACGCCACCGCGCTGGAAGTGGACCGCACAGAGAACCGCATCGCCTTCAACCAGCAGCGCTCCAAAGAACTCGGCGCCCGGCGCACCCAGGTTTCCGCTGAGATGGCCGAGGCAGCCGTCCAGGCCGCGCAGTGGGAAGCCCGCAACGCGGCGCAACAGCTTGCAGTGAGTTCGCTCACTGAGGAGTCTGGTGTCCTCTCCGGCCGGGTCGAAGAACTGGCCACGCGCGCCGGATCGCGCGCCGCCCAAATTCATGAATCCGAAGTGCGCATCGATTCCTTGCGTCATGCTGCATCCCAAGCCAGCGAAAGCCTTCTTCGCCTGCACGGGGAACAAAAACAGTCCGAAGAGGCACTGGTTCATCACCTGGATGCTCTCGGTAAACGCGAAGCCAGCGAACACGAACTGCTCGAAACCTCGATTCGCATTCGCGACGAAGCTGATCAAGCTGCTTATGCCTGGGAAGCTGCCAGCAGCCAGCTCAACGGGCTGAGCCAAAACGCCGCCACTCTGCAGACACGCATAGTGGATCTGCGCCAGCAACGGGAAACCACCTCGCAAAAAACAGATACTGTGCGTGATTCCCTGTCCAGCGTCCGCGCCCGCCACGCGACCCTCACCCAAATCCTCAATGACCGCTCCTATACTGCTGACGCCGTCCAAAAGCTTTTCGCCGCCAACGAGCGCGGTGCCAGCCAGAGTTTCCGTGCCGTCGGCGTGCTCGCAGATTACGCCGAAGTCGAAGAACAGCACGAAGCCGCCATCGAGCAGTATCTTCGCGATGAACTCCAATACGTCGTTGTCGAAACCTACGATCACGCCCGCGCCGGCGTTTCCCTGCTTCGCGATGAAGTCGGCGGCCGCGCCACTTTTTTTGTCGATTCACTTCGCAATTTGCGCCTCGCCGAATACGAGCCCATCATCAACTTCCGCATCGAAGACGGCGTCATCTCCCGCTTGGACAAGCTGGTGGATTTCCGCGATCCTCTCGGCGCTGCTGCCAAGCAGTTTCTTCCGCGCCTGCGTTCCGCTTACTTAGCCGATAGCGCCGTATCTGCCGAGAAGCTGGCTCGCGACAATCCGCAATTCGCTTTCGTCGCGCCGGACGGTACCTGCTACCAGGGTCGCATGGTCACTGGCGGCCGCGCCGATGAAGCCGGCCCGCTCGGAATGAAACGCGAGTTGCGCGCTCTCGACGCGGAACTCGCACGACTCGAGCGCCAAATGAGCGAAGCGCAAACCGAGCTGGCTCAACTCAGCGCAGAACTCCGCGAAGCGGAGCAGTCCCTCGAGCAAATCAACACGCAACAACGCGATGCCGAACGCAACGTATTCTCCGCAACGCATCGCCACGAGCACATGCAGAGCGAATTGGCCCGACTCGGCCTCGAGCTGACCCTTTGTCAGAACGATCTCTTGCGTCTACGCAAGGATTCTGAAGACGCACGCATGCGTGCCGAGCGCGCGAAAAATCAGCACGCTGCCGCGGCCGCGAGCCGTGCGGAAGCGGAAACCGAAAGCGCGCGTCTCTCCGTGCAACTCTCGCAACTTCGCGGCTCTGTTCAATCCGAGCAGAACGAGCTTGCTGCCGCCCGCGCCGAACTAGCCGCCCTCACCGAGCGGCTTGCCGCCGCCGAGGCTCTTGCCGCGCGTCTGCGGGACGAACGCGCCGAGCTGGACCGTCGCGAGACCGCACTTCTGCAGCAGGAATCCTCAATTGGGGATGAGACCTCCGCGCTGGCTAAACAAATCGAAGAGCTCGCGCAACAGCTCGAAGGTCTCCGCGGAGAAAAGCTCCGCCTCGAAGTCCACCAGCGCCAGTTAGAGCAGGAATGGGATACCGGCCGCAACCGCGTCACCCAACTAGAAGATTATTTGCGCATGTCCCGGCAGACGCTTCAGGAGCTTCGCGAAAAGCGCAGCCACGCCGAGGTGGATGGCGCGCGCAATGACTCCGATCGTCAGCATTTGCGCGAGACTTGCATGACGGAAGTGAATGCGCATCCCGAAGATCTCATCGCCACCGAAGCCGCTTTCTTGACCGGCGAAGAGCTTGCCGCCGCGGAAATGAGCTACCGCGAAATGAAACAACGCATCGAGGCCATGGGTCCCGTCAATATGATGGCTCTCGAAGAGTTCAACGAGTGCGAGCAGCGCTTCACGTTCCTCACCCGCGAACGCGACGACTTGCTACAATCCATCGCCGACACGCAACAAGCCATCGCCGAACTCGACCGAGTCTCCCGCGAACGATTCGAGCAGGCTTTCCACGCCATCAACAAAAATTTCTCCGAAGCTTTCCATACCATCTTTGGCGGCGGCATGGCGGAAATGCGCCTCACCGAACCGGATAGCTCCGGCGACGCCGGCATCGACGTGGTGGCTTCACCTCCCGGCAAGCGCATGCAGAACGTTCTCTTGCTCTCCGGCGGAGAAAAAGCCATGGCTGCGCTCGCTCTTCTCATCGCCATCTTCCGTTACCAGCCGAGCCCCTTCTGCATCCTCGACGAAGTGGACGCGCCTCTTGACGAAGCCAACGTCGGCCGCTTCACGCGTCTCGTCGCTGATATGAGCGGCCAAACGCAGTTCATCATCGTCACCCACAATCGCAAGACCATGGAAACTGGCTCCGTCCTCTATGGTGTGACCATGCAGGAGCCCGGCGTCTCTAAGCTCGTCAGCGTCCGCTGGGAAGACGATGAAGCCCCCGCGCAAAAGCATAAAGCTGCTTCTGCTGCTTAAGCTTCAAGGAAGGCGCCACGCTTATTGCCAGAGACGGGAAAATTAAAATAGAGTTGCTGCCAAAGCAGGTGCCCCGTGCCAACCCAGGTCTCGGCAGTTGATTCCATATCGCCAGCGTTTGCCAGAACAAAACGGTTGCTCTTCGGACCGTTTCGATTGGGATTGTGGGCGCGTCTTGCGGTAGTGGCGCTGGTTACTGGAGAAGCTGGTGGAGGAGGCGGAGGCGGGGCAAGTGTGCCGAACCTCAATCAGAATCGAGGGGGGGACAACCATTGGGTCGCGGCAGCGCGTCTTTTGAGCAGGCCGGACTGGGAGCAGATACGGCCCTATCTCTCTTGGATCGTTGTGGGCTCCGTGGTGGTATTGGCGTTGATGCTTTTGTGGATTTACAGCGACTGCGTTTACCGGTTCATTCTGCTGGAATCGGTCATAACCGGACAGTGCCGTTTGCGCGAAGGATGGAAGAGATGGAGAGAGGCCGGGCGGCGGTACATGTTGTGGGTTGTCGGCTACGCAGTCAGCTCTCTCGTGGTGCTGGGACTCGTGATTGGAATTCCGGTGTGGCTAGCCTATCAGGCGGGTTGGTTTGAGAAACCGGACAATCATCTTGGCGCGTTGATCGGCGGGGGAATTTCGCTGGGGTTGTTGTTCGTTGCGCTGGCCGCCCTACTGGCTATCATCGACTTGATGGCGAGGGATTTTCTAGTGCCAGTGCTGGCGTTTGAAGATGTCGGAGTGGAGGACGGTTGGCGGCGATTGATAGGGATAGTAAACGCGGAAAAAATGGCGTTCTGCGGCTATGTGCTGATGAAAATCGTGCTTGCGGTGGGTGGCGCGATTATATTCACGATCGTCAACCTGATCGTGATTCTTGTTTTGTTGATTCCGTTGGCAATTCTGGGAGTCGCTGCGTTTTTCATCGGAAAGGGCGCAGGGATGACTTGGGATACTCCGGCCATTTTATTGGTGGCGGGACTGGGGATGCTGGTGCTTGCGGGAGTTCTGTACGTGGTGGGATTTGTGTACGCGCCGGGGCTGGTGTTTTTTCAGTCGTATACACTGGAGTTCTTCGCATTCCGCTACGGACCGTTGGCGAGCAGGATGTTCCCGCCAAGTCCGCCGGTAACGCTGCCGAGCGCGTCAGTGGCTCCTTCGGAACCGTTTCTGCCGCCAGAACCATCGTCTGCTTAAGATGCGGTTACCGCAATGAGCTAGCGAGCGCATTCAGTGGAAGGCAGAAGCACGAGCACTAGTCTTTCAGCTTCGCTTCCAAAACGTCCCACTTCTGAATCTCAGGAGGTTTTGAGAGCAGTTCTCCGGCTTTCGCCATCAGCGCGGTGGCAATCTTTCCGTTCAGGTGAGCCCCACGGCCGGCTTCGTCATTGAATACATCAAAAATGCCAAAGCTTGAACTTCCCGTGCGGATGGCGAACCACGCGATGGTGCCCGGTTCCGCCTGTGCGAGCGGCAGGGCACCTTTCAGAAAGCTCTCGACTTCAGCTTCTTTTCCTGGTTTTGCCTCCAACTTCACAACAAGGGCCAACTTTACTTTTGCCATGGAACACTTCCTTTCCGATTGTTTGGATGTCTGTCGGTCGCTATTCGACGCTGGAATCGTCGGTTGGAAATCCCGGGCGCGCTTCCAGGAATTGGCCCGTCGGTGGCTCAGTCTTCCTCGAACATCAACTCATCGACGTAGCACCACATCCAGTTTTCGCCGGGCTCGAACGAGCGAATGACGGGATGTTTGGTGGCGTGAAAATGTTTAGTGGCATGC
>JBARCY010000077.1:0-11003 GCA_049794595.1 Candidatus Acidiferrum sp. | reverse complement strand
GTCGAGAGCCTGCACGAGATATTCGAACTCGAAGCCGTTAAGCATCCTGGATACGACGTCCAAGAGCGCATGACATTCGTAGCTGCGACAGTCGAAAGCCCTCAACCGCCCGCGATCCAGCGCGATACACATCGCGATACACAATAACGTCGTCTACCACGTACTTCCAATGACTTGCGGTGCCGTCCGTGCTCTTCCATGTCGTTGAAAGTACTTGTAACCCGCTAACTGTCACGGCAGAGGTCGCGAGTTCGAGTCTCGTCGTCCCCGCCATTCTTTCTAAAAGACTTAATTCCACTTTTGAAAGAACGGCATGGCACACAAAAAGGTACACATTAAGCGGCCCCTCTTGTCCCCACTGCCCGTTTTCATTCCGGCAGAATCATCTCCATCACTTTCGCCTGCGCCCGACGCTTCTTGCTGCTGACTGCGTGGGTATAGATGTCCATGGTGATACTGCTGTTGGCATGACGCATGAGCGATTGCACGGTCTTCACATCCTCATCATTCTCCGCAAGCAACGTGGAGAATGTGTGACGAAAGACATGCCGATTGATGTGCTTCGTTATGCCTGCCCGCCGCGCAACGGGGCAGATATAATTCCGCATTATAGCTTCGGGCCACAACGGCTGTCGGCCTTTCATGCGGGCACTGGCGAAGATCCAATCTTGCTCCTTGGCGTAGGGTGTTTCCTTTCGCCATCGCAATAGATCAGCGATGATTTCCTCGCCGAGCGGCATTGTCTTTTCGCTCTCTTCCGTTTTTACCGGTCCGACGTGCTGGTGCCAAATCGACTTGCGGATATTGAGCGTCTGCTTATTGAAGTCGATATCACACCACTGTGTAGCGAGTACTTCCCCCCTGCGCATGCCAGTGGGAACGTCGAGAAGAACGAGCGTACGTTCGCGCGGTCCCAATTCGGCAAATAACTTTTGGAGTTCTTCTGCCGTTAACGGGACTACGAAACGTTCTCGCTTTGCACTCTGCCGGACCGCACGAACGGAATTCGCCGTCATCCAACCGTAACGAACGGCATGGCTACAAACAGCGCTCATGATATTGCGAATCTTTGCCTTGGTTCCGCGGCTGCGCCCGATGGAGCCCAGCCACTCCTCGACGCGAATCGCAATGCCGCTGCTTTCCATGCTATTCAAGAAATATTCACCCCAACGAGGCACAATCCAATTGGTTAGATAGGATTTGTAGCCTTCTTTGGTCGAATAGGACTTTCGTTCGCTATTCTCTGAACCCAGCTCCTACAGGCGATAGTGGTCCACCAGATCTCGGAACCTACGGGGTGGACGTGCCTCCTCGGATGGGTCCAAATTAATATGCAACCGCAACGCATAGAGCTCGCGTCGTGCATCGGCCTCAGTTCGCAACTCGCTCACCGGGCCGACGACAATTTTCTTAGGCCGACGCTTGCCATGTGGATCGGTCTCTCGCCAACGAAAGAGCCAAACCAGATAGCCACTCTTCCGCTTGATTTTCGTAAGACTTCCCCTCTGGTGTCGCACTCTCTTTCTCAAATCTTCCTCCTTTGATTCGGAGAGCACGGACGGCAAGACGAGTGTAAGCGGCTGCGCATCCACACGTCTAGTTCCGAAATAAGAAACCGCCACTGGTGGCGCTGCCCATCGCCAAGCGGATGCGCGGGAACGGTACCATCACGCGCCAGTCGCAAAAGCGCGCGAGGATGGAGCGATAAGAACTTTGCTGCTTCCGGTGCAGCTACATAAAGTTCTTCTACAGCCGTGTGTGACGATGCCTGAGGAAAAGTCGCCATAGGATTCCAGCTCTCCACTTCTCTTTTCCCCCTGTGTTGACTCTTTGCGAGAAGTCAAGATCGCGAGCACGACAAGTGGAGAAGAGATTCTGTCATCGTGCAGATTTCTTTCCCCAAACCACGAATGCATTGGACGAGACTCAGCTATCCGAACAGCTGATTGCCATTGGACTTGGGAGTGGATGACGTGAACGTGGTTTGGCGCTTCTCCTTGGTTGCGGTAACAGGACCCTGTTCCTCAGTTGATTCCTTTGCATTCGTCGGTTGGCTCTTCAACCATTCTTTGAATTCGGCATCCTTGTTGAATATGAGTTTGAGCGCCTCAGAAACGACGTAAGACTCCGCCGAATCGAGGAACTCCGCGTACTTTTCGAGTCTTATCTTCAGTTCTTCATCCACGCGAAGTTGCAGCGTGGCATTCTTCGGTTGCTTCGGTGGTGCTTTCAGAATTGACATGAACTTTCCCCCTTGTTGCATGCGCAGCTTAGTAATTGGCGCATGCGAAGTCTGTTGCTTCTACTCTTGAGAGCGATCGCAAAACAGCCCGCACATTTCTATGATTTGTCGCAGGTTGATTCCCCCCTCTTTTGGCCTTTGGACGGATTCATCGGAGGAGCATTGAAGATGCAACTCGAAATTCTCACCTTCCTCGTTCCGGATCTCCGATGACCGTGCTTTGCTCTTGCCTCTCTCTTCATTGGTACGCGGCCAAAACCGATCACGCTTCCTCCGTAACGAGGCTGGAGCGACCCGGCAGCACTGGTGACGCACCGTGCGGGAAACAGCCGGGTCGCTCCAGCCCAGTCCGGTGTTTTGCAGGCGAGCAATTCCATCATTTCGCTTCGTCCAATCTCCGGGTTGCCAATGGCTTGCGTTACCCAAAGAGTGAACCGAGTGGTGAACGTGAGGGTGAACTGCGTCATTCGCGTTTCGTTCATCTCCACTTCCATTTCTGGTCGGCAGGAGCGGGGTTGTCCCCGTGACGCGATGCAGGAAACCTGCCCCGGCCGAGCGTCACTCCTGCCGTCGGTGGGTGGGCAGGTTAGAAGGTGAAATTTGTAATGGGCTAGCGCTTCTAGATAGCGAGGCATTTATCCCTCTACTTACCTAATCAGCGCAGAAAATGGAAAGTGTGTCGCTTGAAGACGAAAATAATTCAGAAAAGGCGGTCCGCTGAGGGGCCTGTGAATACCGATTAGTTTGGGCGCGCTTTGCGCGGCTGCCAGCGGCGATGCACGAGGCAAAGTGCCGTCTGGGGCGCACTTCAACCGGGCGGGAGCGACCCCACGAACTTTTTGGGCGGCTGAAAGCCGAAAAAGTGGGGTCGCTCCCGCCCAATTTGGTGTTTTTTTCTGTGTCACTTTTCTCATTCTCCTGTCCCTTATTTCCTCGTTTTCCCGAGACTTATGCGCATCACAAGGTGAAGAAGATGGTGAAGACGAAGCTGAAGAAAGTAATTCCTACCTTCTGCACCCGTTTCGCGCAAATTCTCGCCGCGCACACCTAAAGTTGTGTCTTGTTGAGCTGGAGCGACCCACGACTCAGTTTGGACACGGCACCGTGTGCAAAAGTGGGGTCGCTCCAGCCCAACCCGGTACCATTCCGCGGCCAAACCATGCGCTCTGTCATGCGCAACCTCTTCTCCATCGGGCACCTACTCGATCGGAAGAGTGAACGCGGAGGTGAACGACAGGGTGAACGGCAGGGTGAACGGAGTGTTTCGAGCGCCGTTCACCTTCCCACGTTGCAAATTGGGATCGAGGCTCACAGGAAATAGTCAGGTCCCACATCATTAAGTAAGAGGCCTCAAAAATGGAAAAGCTCAATAAGAAAATTTGCGGCCTGTCCCAACACAAGCATGGGCGGCATGATAGGTAATGTTCTAACTCGTGGCAGCAAAAGTCGGTATCATCGCTGTTCTGGACCAGCGTCATGCCAACGGCAACTCGCACATTTCGGGTTTTTGTCAGTTCCACTTTTGAAGACTTGACGGCCGAGCGCGACGCGCTTCAGCGGGACGTATTCCCGAAGTTGCGCAAGCTGTGCGAAGAGAACGGTGCGCGCTTCCAGGCCATTGATCTACGCTGGGGTGTTCGCGATGAAGCGGCGCTCGACCAGCAGACCATGGAGATCTGCCTGCGCGAGATTGAACGCTGCCAACAAACAGGCATTAAGCCCAATTTCATCGTCCTGCTGGGGGATCGTTATGGTTGGCGGCCGTTGCCGGCACGGATCGAGGCGCAGGAATTCGATCGCGTTTGTGGTCGCGTTGCGGACGCCGCCGACCGGCAATTGATAAACACTTGGTATGAACGCGACGACAATGCGGTTCCCCCAGAGTATTTGCTCAGGGCGCGCATCGGCGAGTTCGTAGATGAAGACTGCTGGAAGCAAATCGAGCTGAGTCTCCATCGCATCCTACGAGAAGCTGCGCGGAACGCCGCCCTGA
Organism: Candidatus Acidiferrum sp.; assembly: GCA_049794595.1. GTDB lineage: Bacteria > Acidobacteriota > Terriglobia > Acidiferrales > UBA7541 > Acidiferrum. Next base: position 6,768 of record JBARCY010000077.1, on the reverse strand, counting down.
TCACGGGAAATCTCATCAAGTATGAAGCTTCGGCCACACATCAGGAAATTCTCAAAGGCTTGGGCGAAACTGAGGAAGACCGCAAGCACGTCTTTGCTTTCTTCCGCGACTCCTCTGCCAAGGCTGGGGAAGATCCGGACATTGCTTCTCTCAAGAAATACCTGAGGGAAAAGCTCACCGACAGGAATATTCGCACGTTCCCAACCTCGGATTACGGGAAGCTCTGTGCAGATGTGGAGGAGTTGCTCAAGCAAGCCATCCTGGCCGAAGCAGGCAAATTTAAATCACGCCCGGCGCTCGAATTGGAGATTGAGGCGCATGAAGCATTCGCACGCGACCGTGCCCGCCACTTCACCGGCAGAAAAAATATCCTCGAGGCTATTGATGCCCATCTTCGTGGTGGCGACCGCCGGCCGTTGGTGGTGTATGGGGCGCCGGGCTCGGGCAAGTCAGCGATCCTAGCGAAGGCTTCGACGGAGCTTGCCAAATCGGTCGTCGGGGCCGTCACCATCAAGCGGTTTATCGGGGCAACGCCGGAGTCCTCGAGCGGCCTCACGTTGCTCCGCAGTCTCTGCGAACAGCTGGGAGGCGAGGGAGAGATTCCGGTCGATATCAACCTTGTCGCGGTAGCGTTCCAGAAACGGCTAGCGCGGGCTACGGCAGATCGCCCGCTGCTGCTTTTCATCGATGCGCTCGATCAACTCGGCGCGCAGGACCCCGCACGTAGCTTGACGTGGCTACCGGCCGAGCTGCCGCCGCATTGCCGGCTGGTTGTATCCACGATCGAGCCACCGAATGCCCTGCAAAAGGGATGTCTGGTGGAGGCCATCGCCCTTGCACATGACGAGACAGGCGAGGCCCTAGCGGCATGGTTTCGGGAGGCCCGGCGGACCTTACAGCCGGAGCAGCGGCTGAAACTGAACCAGCACTCCAACCGATGCGGTCTACCTCTATACCTCAAACTGGCCTTCGAAGAAGCCCGCCGGTGGAAGTCCTTCGACATCCCCGAACAATGTGCGCTGGGAGACGATGTGACGGGCGTCATCGACAAGCTTTTCGACCGCCTGTCTGAAGATACGGCGCATGGTAAAGCGATGCTGAACCGCAGCTTGGGGTATCTTGCGGCGTCGCGCTATGGCCTCACTGAGGAAGAGATTCTGAGAGTCCTCACAAATGACGAGGATGTATGGGATGATTTCGAGCGTCGCGCCCACTATAGCCCGCCGACACGCGAACTTCCTGTCATAGTGTGGTCGCGTCTCTTCTTCGATCTGGAGCCTTATCTCACGCAGCGCGCGGTTTCTGGCGGAACGGCCATTACCTTCTATCACCGGCAATTCTCTGTCCTCGCTGCGCGGCGATACTGCCTGAATGGTGCAACCTTCGTCACGGCGCATTCAGGACTGGCCGAAACATTCCTTGCTCAGCCGCTTTCAGCCCGGTGTTGCTCCGAGTTGCCATATCAACTCCGCCATGCCGAGCGTTGGACGGAACTCGGGGAGCAACTGACCAGTGCAACTTTCCTGGGAGCCAAAGCAGAGGCTGAACTGGTGGCCGATCTACTTGAAGATCTCACCCGCTTCGACAATGATGGATCGCGGATTGTTGAAGCGCGACCACACGCGTCTCATTGCCGCCTGGTGGCCGACGCCCTTGCAAATTCTCTCCAGTCCATCGCAGAGGAGCCGACCTCGGCCGTATCGCAATTGCTGCTCGGACTCCAGTCGATCGACAGTCCCGATTCGAAAGCGCTGCAGGCACGCCTGCTCGCCACATCACCAAAGCCGCTTTTCCTGCGGATCGCCCGGCGCGGACGGCCCGCTTGCAGGTTCGTTGCGGAGACGGCGAGACACGGAACCTATCACCACTTTTTGAGATTTTCCGCGGACGGGCGGTCGCTTGTCATCTCTGATTCCTCGGGCCGTCTGACGCGCTGGGACTGGAAAGAACGACGCGAGACCCGCTCGCCTGCACCAAGTTTTGGTTTCTTCCGCAATGGAAGCCTGCTGGCCGACGATTCCTTCCTAGTGACGAACGGTTCTGGAGCGCTACTGTTTGAGTCCCCGAGCATCTGGAATGACGAGCTGGAACTCGGAACATGGCGGATCTTGAGAGAGGCGCCACAAGGTGCCGTACTCACGGCCGTATCGAGTACGGGGGCAGATTACGCTCTCCTTGCCCAGACGGGGCCCGGCCTCAACCGCCTGCTGCGTGTATCGGCGTCTAGCGGAGCTGTCAGCGAAGAATGGAGAATGCCGGGAGGGTCTGCCTCTCCGTTAGTAAACCATATTGCCCTCTCAGCCGACGGTTCCAAGAAGGGGGTGTGCTTCGGCGACGGGACCATCGCACTCAGTACGGGCTGGATTGGCAATGCGCACGAAGGAGGCGCATTACACGGAGAGTTTGTTCTGGACGATTCGGCGTTTCTCACCTCGGGAAGTGATGGTACGGTGGCCCTCTGGGATTTGCGCCATGGACTGATGGTCCGGCTTGAGGTGGGGGACGGTTACGGTGCGGATTGCATCGCGTGGTCACAGACGCGGCGGCTGGCTGCTGTGGGATTGCGAAGCGGTTTTGTCGCTGTTTGCCATTTTAACGAAAGGGCCTCGGTACATTACCGGTTTCGGCCGGCGGTCGAGGGCTGGATCATGAGCCTCGCATTTTCATCTTGCGGAACATGGTTGGCCGTGGGAGGGCGGCATGGAACTGTCAAGATTTTCGAAGTGGACTCCCTGCTCCGTAGATCTGAAGACGAAATCCAAGGAACGTGGATAGTCGGAACGCTATCCCGAACCGAGATCGTTGAAGATGGGCGGGGTTGCTACTTTATGGACTCTACGGATCATCTGTACTCAACGCTGCCTGCGGCGGACTCGCGGTACCTGCCGCTACAATGCCATGCCGCTTTTGCCATTGATCTCGCTCGCAAGCAGGTGGTCGCTGGGATTCCGGGGGCCATCCGGCGGCTGGAAATGGATACCGGCAAGTATCTTCAGGACTGCCCTGTGCCAGTGAAATGCGTGAGTTCCTTGGCCATTTCCCCGGATGGGTCTACCTTAGTGGTTATCGGCGACCGCCGCATCTGCGCTCTTCGGCTCCGCGCGGATGGCATGATTGAGAAAGAGATCGCTTCGGCCGAGCTGGATGCGGTGCCTCGGGCGGGCTTGCCGATCGTATTCCTGGGCTCACAACGAGTGCTATTCCCCCAGGATGTGATGAAAGTTCTTGAGATGAAAAAAATCGCCGGCCGTGAGGAGCTTCTGTTCGGACTGCAAAACGTCGACACCGAACACCGACTAATGGTATTCCGTTTGGACGATGCGAAGCTTGAGCCCGGCGGCTTTACATATCACGGGTGGTGTAACGCGATTTGTGATGTTGGAAAAGCTGGGATCTTGGGACTCGCAATAGGAGACGCGCTCTACGCGGGCATGGAAGCAGGCAAGCAGTACATGACGTACCAACCTTCGCCAGATGCGGGGATTGTGCTTTATTCCTGGGAAACTGGGAAGGTCGTTAGTCGCCTCCCTGCCCGGCCGAATGACGAAGGCGCCGTCGGTCTGGCGGCCAGTCCGGATGCCAACTGCCTCGTCGCTTCTTTCCGTCACGGCAGACTTCGTCTGGCTTCGCTCGAACCGCTCGAGTGGCGTCAATCGGTTCGCGTCCCTGGCTTTGTCGGGGCCGTATCCTCCCTGCCAGGCGGGTCATTCGCGTGCGCTGATAACGGAGTCGGCACCAATTCTTGGCCGGTAGTGCATGTCTTCTCGCATTTTGCAATGAGTTCAGGAAGCTGATCGTCATGGCCCTCCTCTATTCCTACGTCCTGCGGCAAAAGACTCGCCCGAGCGAACAGGAAGCCACTCTGTTGGTCACCGAGCGTCTTTTGGCCACGCCAGAGCTGGGTATAGATGCACTGGCTCCCGGAGAGTTTCGAATCGCCAGTTCGTCGTTGATGATGGAAGGCGACGTTTACAAAATGATTGACGGACTCATCCGGAGCGAGGGCGGTGGCAAATTTCTTGATTCCCCAGATCTCTATGAAGTTAGATACATTCGTGCCAATACGGGTGATCCTCCCGAGCCTACCTGCATAGCGTTCGTACTGGACCGGAAAGCCCCGCCTGCAAATTTGCTGCAATCGGTGGGTGAAAAGATCGAGCGAGCGCGCCAGTGGGAGGGCCGTTGCCGGTTGGGTGACGCCATGTTGTCTTATCGCGTCGCGCTAGACGCGCATCCGGATCATCCCGACTTGCTCTACGGACTGGCCATGATCCAAAAGCGCTACTGGCAATTGTTGCCACCTGCCGTTGCGGCATTCAAGAAATGCCGGGAGGCACGGCCCGAGCGGATCGAATATGCAGTAGCACTTGCCGAAGCATACGAGGCGGTAATTGCCCACAAGATTCCGATCGTCGGGGCGAGCGTAACAGACATTCAGGAGGAGGTTGTCGATCTATTGGCCGCGGCATCAGTGCTAAAGCCCGACGATCACTCGATAAAGGAACGTCTGAAGTCAGCTCGTGCCGCGTGCAAAACCAGGGGAGAGGAAGGGTTTTTCAGCTAGACCAAAATCAACCATGGCGATTCCCAAAGAACTAGCCGAATTGATGCAAACGACGCACAGGGCCGCTCAGGCGGGGAACCGCAAGAGCGCGCTGGATTCTCTCGAGGCCTTTTCTTTCCTTCTCGCAATCCAGGACTCCTCCACGGACTTTGAATTCGTCTCAATGCTCGCCGTCGTCGGAAAACTCTATGAGTCCATGAATGAAAGAGAGATGGCCACCCTGAATCTCGCCGACACCTGCGCCTTCGCGGAGCGTCATTTTCCAAAGACGGCGGAAACCTCTGGCGACTATTTCGATCTATCGAGCGCGCTTGAACGAATGGGCGACATTGCCGGAGCAATCAAGGCTCTGACGCGTGCCGAGTACCACCTTGTTGATGATCCGACTTGGCCGCAATACAAGAAGGGGATCGAAGCAAGGAAAATGGCTCTCGAATCGAAGCTCGGCTCCGCTTAGCCGTGTTACAGACAGAAAATGTACTCTCCTGCGGAAAGCTGCTGAGCCCTCGTAATATTTGGCTAAGAGGCTAGCATGAATTTCACTCCACACGAACCCATCCGCGACACCCTTGCGCAATCGAGGCCACGGCATCCGGGTCTTGGCGATAGGTGTCGAAGGCCTTCTGTCGCGCTTACCCCTTGCCCGATAGAGAAATGCACCTACATCAATCCGTGCGAGTTGGGTATTCGTCAACGCCCCGCACCTGCGATGGTATAAGAATGGGAGTCATGGAGGGACGGATGGGTGATTTCGAAGCGATTCCATACCGCATCCGGATTGGTGTGACCGGTCACCGGAAACTGGAGGATCCGGCGGCGGTTCAGGCGGCGGTGAAGAGAGCCATCGACGATGAAGTTGAAAATATGTTTCCGGAGAAGACGAGGCAGAACATCGAACGCATCCGGCGCGCAGGGACGACCGCGATTACGTTTCGGGTATTGAGTCCGCTGGCTGAAGGGGCGGACCGCGTGGTGGCGCGCGCTGTTCTTGACTGTCCAGGTGCGCGTCTCGATGTCGTTCTTCCGCTCACGCTGGAAGACTACCTTGAAGAGTTTGCTACCGAAGAGTCTCGGAAGGAGTTTAAGGAACTGCTCGGCCGTTGCCGGAAGCCGGTTCCTCTGCGAACGCGCCGCATCCGAGATGACCGCCCCGATCCGGGTGACCAAGCCGAACTGCGCCGCCAAGCCTACCGCCAAGCGGGCCAGTATGTCGTCGATCATTGCGACGTTCTAATCGCAGTTTGGGATGGACAGCCATCGCGCGGCCGCGGTGGTACCGCTGAGACTATCCAGTACGCTCTGGATCAAAATCGTCCGATCATACGCGTCTGGGGTGGATCTTTTGAAGTGCTGAACCGCGACAATAACAACGGCCTCGATGCCTCCGCGCTCGACGCCATTGACAGATTCAACCGGCAGGCGATTACGCCCGAGCAGAGGGCGAGCTACGTCAAAAACCTCGACCGCGAACAGTTTATAAGGCCAAAAACAGCACTCCAAATTCCAGCTAGCGTGCGGAAATTCGTGAACGAACACCTATTCCCTTGTTACGCTCAGGCTTCGATCATGGCCAAGGAGTGTCAGAACCAGTTTCATCGGGCAGGCAAATTCATCTACGTGCTCTGCGCGGCAGCGGTCGGATGCGCCGCGCTGGGTGTTCTCTTTCCGTCGCTCGCGGGAGCCGGGTTCACCGCGGAACTTGTGCTGTTGATCATTATTTCGCTCACGTTACGACAGGCACGACGGAAGCATTCTCACCAAGGCTGGATAGAGAATCGATTTCTCGCCGAACGAATCCGGAGCGGAATCTTCATGGCTATCTGTGGCGTGGAGCCGAGGCCCATTGAAGTGCTTCCGTACATGGGGCATTCGCAGACTGTGAATGACTGGACCGTGCGCGTGTTTGACGAAATTTGGGACCACTTGCCGCCTTTCTCCGGTTGTAGTCAAGAAAACTGCTCGATCCTGAACTCTTACGTGCGGGAAGTTTGGATTGGCGAACAGGTGAAGTTTCACGAGGACAAGAAGGAACGCGAAGGAAGGGCTCGGAAACGCCTGGCTACCGCGAGCATGATCGTGCTTCCCACGACGATCGCGGCGGCGGCTCTTCATCTTTTGCTGCTCCTTTGGCATCCAGCGGCTGCGGAGCCGGAATCTCTGCACTTACTGCATCAATGGTTGCATCGGGGATTGGCGTTTATTGC
>JBARCY010000076.1:0-3968 GCA_049794595.1 Candidatus Acidiferrum sp. | reverse complement strand
AGTCTTCCTGCGCGGGGAACTCCGATGCTTGGTATTCCAGGATGTCCGAGGCCTCCCGATTCAGCTGGTCCGCGGCGCGATTGATTCGTGCCAAATCGCGCGCGTGCAAAGCAGCTTTACTGCGCTCACGCAGATATCTCCGCAGCACGCGTTCAATGAAGGCCGAGCGTGACTGCTTTGATCCAGCGAGCCGGTCGACCTGCCTCAAAACGTCCTCTGACAGTGTTACAGAGGTCTTGGTCTTCATACCACCATAATACTACCATTGACTTCCCCCTGTCGACCACAGCCAGCGCTCGCTCTTTTCGCTGTAACTCCCAGACTCCGCGTTTACAAAAATCGCCTTAGAAAGACGTTTGGATTCTGCCTTTACGGAAGCGTCAGCGGTGCTCCTCCTTTTTTTGCACTTCCTCGAGCGAGTCCTCTGGTACACTTCGCCCGGGTTACACCTCATTCCCGTTCGGAGGAGTTTTCGGCATGAAAATCGTCCGCCGCTTTGCCTTTGCTGCCTTGTTCTTAGCCTTTTTGATCTCTGCTCGCCTTGCGGAAGCGACCCCGCCACAATCTCGCTCTACGGCCACTCTCCGCGACATCACCATCGACGATTATTTTCACATTCGCGACGTGGCGCAGCCCGAACTGAGCCCTGATGGGCAGTGGGTGGCGTACACGGTGCGGACCAAGATGCTCAAGGAAGACAAGAATGAAACGCGCATCTGGATGGTTTCGACGCACGGCGGCGATGCGCTGCCGATGACCGCGGAGGCTGTTTCTTCCGGACATCCGCGCTGGAGCCCGGACGGAAAATATCTCGCGTTTACTTCTTCGCGGGATGGAGGCAAAAGCCAAGTGTGGCTGCTGAACCGGCTCGGCGGCGAAGCGGTTCGGCTCACGGACATTCCTCAAGGAGTTGGAGATTTTGAATGGTCGCCGGATGGTTCACGGCTGGTCTTGGTCATTCAGGATCCCAAGCCGGGTGACGCGGACAAGGAAAAGGACAAAGAAAAGTCCGAAGGCAAGCCAAAAGCGCAACCGCCGTGGGTGATTGACCGGCTGCAATTCAAGCGGGACACCATCGGTTATCTGGACAGCCGGCGGCGCCATCTTTATGTCTTCGACATGGAGAAGAAAACGGTTACGCAAATAACGTCCGGCGATTTCGACGACTCGCAGCCCGCGTGGTCTCCCGACGGTAAGTCGATCGCGTTCACCAGCAATCGCAGCCAGCCCGATCCTGACGCGACGCGTGACACGAATATTTGGGTAGTTGCAGCAGACAATACCGACAAAGGGGCGCACCTCACCCAGATCACCACTAACCCCGCTCCTGACGATCAGCCCGCCTGGTCTCCCGACGGAAAGTGGATCACCTATGTAACTGAGCTGGATCCGCACCTCTTCTATTACTCGACGCAGCATTTGGCCATCATTCCGGCTTCGGGAGGGGAGGCAAAAGTTCTCACCCTCTCGTTTGATCGCAGCGTGCGCCAGCCGCGTTTTTCCAGTGATGGCAACTCGATCTACTTCATTGCGGACGATGACGGCACACAAAATCTTTGCCGCATCGCCGTCAGCGGCGGGGAGATTACCCGGGTGATTGGCGGGCGACTCGCCGTAGGGGCGTTTTCGCTTGGCAAAGAGGACGCGATTGCCGCGGAGATCAGCACAAGCGACCGTCCGCCGGAGATTTTTGGCCAGCACGGCGGCGATCTCACACGATTGACCCAGACAAACGATGCCTTGATTTCGCAATTGCGCCTGGCCAAAGTGGAGTACGTTCACTTCAAGAGCAAAGATGGGACTTCGGTGGCCGGCTACCTTTATAAGCCTGCGAATTTCGACGCCGCCAAGAAATACCCAGCACTACTCCGTCCTCACGGCGGACCGGTAAGCCAATACACCGCTTCGTTCGACCATCTCGCACAGCTATTCGCCGCGAACGGCTACGCGGTGCTGCTGCCGAATCCGCGCGGGTCCTCGGGTTACGGACAAAAATTCTGCGACGCCATTTATGCGGATTGGGGCAATAAGGACTACCAAGACGATGTAGCCATGGTGGATTACGCTCTCGAGCAAGGAATCGCGGACCCCGACAAACTCGGTGTCGGCGGATGGTCGTATGGCGGGATATCCACCGACTTCATCATCGCGCAGACCACGCGATTCAAGGCGGCCATTTCCGGAGCCGGCGTCGCTCTACTGACCAGTTTCTACGGACATGACCACTACCAGCGCGAATATGAAATCGAACTCGGCAACCCCTGGGACCACCAAGCCCTGTGGGACAAAATCTCGCCGTTCTATCGGGTGAAAAACATTACCACGCCGACGCTTTTCATGGGCGGCGATCTCGATGCGAATGTGCCGGTTCTCGGAGGGGAGCAGATGTACGAGGCGATGAAGACGCTTGGACGCACCACCGAACTCGTCGTCTACCCCGGGGAATATCACGGATTTACAGTGCCGTCGCATATCAAGGATCGGCTGGAGCGGTATCTCGCCTGGTATGCGCACTACGTGAAGGGTGACGCAACGCCGGCGACCCCTGCTCTACTCACGCCGCCCGCCGTCAAAGCTGGAGGAGAATGATGCGAATCTCGCGAAGTGTACTTGCTTTTGCGCTGCTTGTGCCGCTCAGTGGCCTTTCGGTTCACGCGCAAACCCGGTTTACTGTCGGGACGGCTTCTGCCGCGCCGGGGCAAAAGGCGGATGGATATATCGAGGTGCCAGCGGGCGTCGACGCCGGGACAAACATTCCAGTAGTGGTGGTGAATGGCGCGAAGCCGGGGCCGGTTCTGGCGCTGGTTACCGGGGCGCATGGGACCGAATATGTTTCGATCATCGCGGTCGAGAAACTAATTGGCGAGCTGGATCCCGCGCAAATATCGGGAACGGTGATTTTGCTTCCATTGGTGAACATTGCTTCGTTTGAGCAAAAAGTGCCACACGTGAATCCGATCGATAACAAAAGCATGAACCGCTACTATCCCGGCAAAATGGACGGCACGCAAACGGATCGCGTTTTATACATGATCACGAAGGACGTGGTGGAACATTGCGACTATTTGATCGACTACCACGGCGGCGATCTGGATGAGAATTTGCGGCCGTACGCGTATTGGGGAGCGGTCGGCAAAGAAGAGCAGGACCGTGTTTCGAAACAGATGGTGCTGGCGTTCGGGCTCGATCACATCATTATTTGGAATGATCGTCCGACGGATCCGGCGGCATCGCGCTATTTGGATAACACCTCTTCGTTGCTGGGAAAGCCGTCGATTGTGGTTGAGGCCGGACACGCGGGGACGGTCGAGACGGATGACGTGGCGTTGCTTGTGAACGGGACGCTGAGCACGATGCGCGCTTTGAAGATGCTTCCGGGCGAGCCGCACTATATTGAAAATCCGGTGTGGCTGGCGAAAGTTGTGGACGTGATTTCGGACGGGCCGGGGATTTGGTATCCGCTGGTACAGCGTGGGACGTATGTTCAGGAAGGGATGAAGCTTGGCTATATCACGGATTATTTTGGGAAGACAATTCTCGAGCCTCGGGCGCCTGTTTCCGGCGTGGTGCTTCACGTAAACGCCGTGCCTTCGTTGAAAAAAGGAGACAACATCGCCGATCTCGGCGTTGTCGCTGCAAAAGCCCCGTAGCTTTGAACTAGGAAATCCGCGGCATCACTCGCGAAATGCGCAGCTACATATTGGCGACAATTTTCTTCGCGAGCGGCACGACATCGTCGGTGGTGCAGGGGCACATCATATACAGGATGCGAACAACTCTGTCGCCCTTGCGCGCCATTATCATCGCGCTACCGACGTCGAAGGCATCATCGCCCAGGGACGGGATCGTAACGAGGCCGGGGCCGAGGCGGCCTAACGTGGCGCGACTCAAGCTCATCTGCGCGGCGGCGCTGTTGTTGTCCACGGTGAAGATAAATACGGGCGACTCCCCGGGATGCCTCGGTACGC
>JBARCY010000075.1:0-6038 GCA_049794595.1 Candidatus Acidiferrum sp. | reverse complement strand
ACAGGGAAAGATTTGTTGTCGGAAAACGAGGCGAGCCACAAGTGGTCATCATGGGCATCGAAGAGTACTTGAGAAATTTTGCGAAACCCCTCCCCATAGTCGAGGAAATTCGACGAGAGGCCAAAGCCAAAGGCCTCGACCGGATAACAATGAGAGAGATAAACCGGGAGATTAAGCGCTACCGCCGCGAGCGTAACCAGAAATTGAAGAATGCTTAAGGTAGTTATCGATACAAACGTCGTCGTTTCGGGACTATTGCGTCCGAAAGGGGCTCCGGCCGCTATCCTGGATTCTGCGACCGCGAAACGCTTTCGCTGTTTCATCTCGGAATCACTACTGGAGGAATACAGCGACGTGCTCGCTCGCGACTACCTTCACTTAGACCAGGACAGAGCAGCAAGATTCGTCAAGGCCTTTTATGATGTTGCGATATTGGTTGTACCGCGAAAGAAAGTGGTGGCGGCACGGGACCCGGATGACAACAGGGTAATCGAGTGCGCTTTCGAAGCGAGAGCTGATTTTGTGGTCACGGGGAATACTCGGGACTTTCCACTGCAATTCCATGGTGTGCGTATTGTCATTCCTCGCGATTTTCTGGTCGTTCTTGGGTCTTCACCGAAACCCTTTTAGTCTACAAGGGAGACCAAATCGGAATTGTTACGGATTTGGCCGGAGAGTACGCTAAGACCATGCCGGAGATGGCGCGATTTCGGGCTAAGCATGGGCCGCTGGAAGAACAAGGGCCAGCCGCTGTCGCGTCGATTTTGCATGTGGATATGGATGCGTTTTTTGTTTCCGTGGAATTGCTGGAGCGGCCGGAGCTTCGCGGAAAGCCAGTTGTGGTCGGTGGACGGCCGAACCAGCGCGGCGTAGTTACGGCGGCAAGTTATGAAGCGCGCAAATTTGGTGTGCATTCGGCGATGCCGCTGCGAACGGCGGGAAAGCTATGTCCTCATGCGGTTTTTCTCGATGGGCATCATGAAAAATATGGCGAGTGGAGCGATCACGTCGCGACGATTCTCGCGAAGTTTTCTCCCATCGTGGAAATGGTTTCGATTGATGAAGCCTATCTGGATTTAGCAGGAACTGAACGGCTGCATGGACCGCCTTTGGCCGCGGCGGACAAACTTCTTCGCACCATCACACGCACGACAGATCTTCCATGCTCAGGCGGATTGGCAACAACGCGGCTCGTCGCGAAAGTTGCTTCGGACCAAGCCAAGCCGCGCGGACTGGTGTGGGTTGCGCCGGGGCAGGAGGCGCGATTTCTGGCGACACTTCCGGTTCGCAAGATTCCGGGCATCGGCGAAGTCACGGAGCGCGCATTGCTGGCGCTGGGCATTGAGACCGTTGAGCAGCTTGCCGCAATGCAGCAGGAAAAACTGGAAAAAGTTTTCGGGCAGTGGGGCGAGGCGCTCTATCGCAAAGCGCGCGGCGGCGATTCGTACGAATTCGTGATCGATGCCGAGCCAAAATCCATCTCGCACAATCACACCTTTGGCGAAGATACGAATGATACTGACGCGCTCCACGCGTTGCTCAGCCATCTTTCACAAAAAGCTTGCAAGCGTCTTCGCGAATCAGGATTGGCGACGCGCACGCTTACGCTGACGATCCGTTACGCGGGCTTTGACACGCATACCCGCGCGAAGACTCTTTCGGAGCCAACACAGCTCGACGCCGACATCTTTCAGGTTTTCCAAAAGCTGTTTGCTGACCATCGCGACATGAAACGAAAAATTCGGTTACTCGGCGTGAGCCTCGGCGGGCTGACGCATGGCGGAGAACAACTCGATCTTCTCGAAGCAGAACGCCGTGAGCGGCTGGAAAAATTGACGCGAGCCACGGACAAACTCCGAGACCGTTTTGGATTTGGAAAAGTGCAATTCGGCGGCTCGCTGCGAGCGGACGGATCCAAGAACGAACGCGACGACCCAAGATTGTCTACCTTAGGAAGGGCAAACCTCAAGAAGTCGAGTGAGTCGTGATGCTAGTCACGACGAATCGCGGCGGATACCCTATACTTCTCGCATGAGTCCCGTAACACCCCCTTCCGTCACAGCGGCTCGCATTCGTGGCGGCAAACTTTCCCGATTCTGGCAGCGCATCAGCGAAGGCCGCGAACTGGACGAACTGTGGTCGCAATTCACGGCGGATGCTCGCGCCAGCTACGGCTTCTACATGAAAGAAGCCGATTCGGAAGAGATGGTGAACCGGCGAGGGCGGCCGCGATTCGGGCGAATCGTTAAGGCGTTGTTCTGGTCCCTGGTGACGAAGCTGACCCCGGTGCGGCGCGTGATTCTGGTGATCGCTTTTGCGCTGTTCTTCGTGCCGAACATCAATGTGCATGGCCGCAACAATGTCACTTTCGACTTCAATTTGGGCCTGATATCCGCGGGGCTGTTTCTGCTGTTGCTTGCGCTGGAACTCGCAGACAAGGTGACGATGAAACGCGACCTGGAAATTGCGAGAGAAATCCAGACATGGCTCGTTCCCTCCAAACCGCCGGAGGTGGCGGGAGGAGACATCGCCTTTGCATCGCGCCCGCAGAATTCCGTCGCCGGTGATTACTACGACGCGTTTTATCCGACGGCGACCGCGGCTGAAAATGGAAAATTGATGCTGGTGATTGCGGACGTGGCGGGGAAGAGCATTCCCGCTGCGTTGCTCATGGCCACGCTGCAAGCGAGTTTGCGAACCATCGCTGGCGAAGGCGTGCCTTTGGGTGACTTGGTGGTGCGGCTGAATCACTATGCGAGCGCGCACAGCCTCGATGGTCGCCGGTTTACGACCGCGGTTCTTGGGGAATACGACGCTGCGACACGCCATCTGAATTACGTGAACGCGGGCCACAATCCTCCGATTCTGCGGCGCGCCAAGGGAGACTTGCAGAAGCTGGAAGCGGGCGGATTGCCGCTGGGAATTGATGCGGGGTCGCAGTACGAGAGCGCGGGAGTGGATTTGAAATCAGGCGACGTGCTGATTTTCTATACAGACGGCGTGGTGGAAGCGTTCGACGAAAAAGGCGAACTGTTCGGGGACGAGCGCTGGCATTCCGCGATCCGTGCGCTGCCGGATTGTGGCGCGCAGGAATCACTGCAATTTCTGATGAAGGGCGTTGACGATTTCGTGGGCTTTACACGCCAGTCGGACGACATCACCTGCCTTGTTTTCCGGTGCAAGTAATTGAAGAGCTGCAATTGCGCATACAGCTTCACGAAATAAATTCCGGCCGATATCTCATTTCACATATCTCTCCCCATCGCCGCCGCGAGTGTCGCATAATCGCATCGTGACGCCTCGCGAACTCGCCAATTCGATCTGCGACAAGTTGCAGCGCAACGGGCACCAGGCGCTACTGGTGGGCGGGTGTGTGCGAGATCTTCTTCTGGGCCGCGACCCGGCGGACTACGACGTGACGACTGACGCAACGCCCGAGCGCGTCATGGAATTGTTTCCGGAGAGCATCGCCGTGGGTGCGCAGTTTGGCGTGGTGCTCGTGCCGCGCGACAGATTGAAGGTGGAAGTGGCGACGTTTCGCTCGGATGTGGGCTATTCCGACGGGCGACATCCCGATCACGTTGTTTATTCGAAGACGCCTCAGGAGGATGTGCAGCGCCGCGATTTCACGATCAACGGATTGCTGATGCGGCATGACAGCGGGGAGGTACTGGATTTTGTGGACGGACAGACCGATCTGAAAGCCAGAGTTATTCGCGCGATCGGCGAAGCGGACCGGCGCTTTGGAGAGGACAAGTTGCGGATGATGCGCGCGGTGCGATTCGCGGCGCGGTTTGGTTTCGACATCGAGCATGAGACATTTACCGCGATTCGGCGCCACGCGAGCGCGGTCACCGATGTTTCCGCGGAACGCATACGCGACGAACTGACGAAGCTACTCACGGAAGGGGCGGCGCGGACGGGATTTGAGTTGCTCGAAAAAGCCGGGCTGCTTTCGATCGTATTGCCCGAAATTGCGGCGATGAAAGGCGTGCGGCAGCCGCCGCAGTTTCATCCTGAAGGTGACGTGTGGATTCACACGCTGCTGATGATTGAGGGACTGCCTGCTGGAGCTTCGCCGACGCTGGCGTGGGGCGTGCTGCTGCACGATGTGGGAAAGCCACCGACGTTCAGGCCAGCTTCGCAGACTGGCGATAGAATCCGGTTCGATCATCATGTGGATGTTGGTGTGCGCATGGCGGAAGCGATTTGCCGGCGATACCGCTTCTCGAGCGAAGAAACGGAGCAAATTACCGCGCTGGTCGCCAATCACATGCGTTTCATGGCTGTGAATCAGATGCGGAAGTCAACATTGAAACGATTTGTGCGGCTGCCACATTTTGAGGAGCATCTCGAGCTGCACCGCCTGGATTGCCTCTCGAGCCATCGCAAGCTGGATTCCTATAGCCAAGTGCAGCGATTCTTGGAGGAGACACCTCCCCAAGAGGTTCATCCACAGCGTGTCCTAACCGGCAACGATTTGAGCCAAATGGGCTATATCCCTGGACCGCTGTTTAGCGAAATACTGAGGGCGGTCGAAGACGCCCAACTGGAAGGACAAATCGCAACGAAGGCGGAAGCAGAGGAATTCGTCCGGAAGAAATTTGGTTTGCGAGGAACAAGGGTGTAACGCAAGAAGCCACGTATGCCGATAGTTGGAATGACAGAGTAGGTGCAAGAGTGGCGCGAATAATTTGTAAGTGTATTATAATAATGTACTTAGTCTAGAGTATTGCCAAGAAACCGGGTGGCTAGTAGAATATGAGTTTGATACGCTAAGATTTCATGCTAATGGCATTCGCATCTAGCTGCACCCTTTAGCTGCGGCCCGCATCTAACGTTTTGTGCGCAGGAGATTTTTCCTGCGCCTGGATTTTGGGGGACACTCAATATGGCTGAAAAAAAGTATACGGTGCCTGAGATTCTTGCGATCCTGCCGGTACGGGACACGGTCCTGTTTCCCGGGGCTGTGTTGCCCCTGACGGTAGGCCGGGAGAGTTCTTTGGCGCTTGTCAACTCGCTGGAAGGCGAGGAGAAATTGTTGGGGGTTGTGGCCCAGCTGGACCCCCGGGTCGAGGACCCTGCTGCCGCGGACCTGCACAAAGTCGGAACGCTGGCTAAGGTTCATAAGACCGTGAAGATGCCCAACGGGAATGTGGTGATTTTCCTGGAGGGTCTGCAACGCGTTAATGTGCTGGAATTGATCGGATTGCGACCGTTTTTGCGGGCGCGAGTAGAAGCGCAAGCTGAAATAACCGGGGACGTGGACGCGGAGCTTGAGGCTTTGCAGAGGAACGCGCAGGACTTGTTTCGCGATGTTGTGAGCCACTCGCCGCAACTCTCTGACGATTTGCAATCCGTGGCATTGAACATCGATGACCCGGGCCGCCTGGCGGATTTTATCGCCGGGACGCTGCCGTCGCTTTCGACGCTGCTTCGGCAAGAGCTGATCGAAACGCCGAGCGTGCGCAAGCGGCTGGAAATGCTGATCCGCGAGCTTTCGAAAGAGTTGGAAGTGCTGGAGCTGCGCTCGAAGATTCACGAGCAGGTACAAGAGCAAGTCGGGCAAAACCAACGCGAGTATCTGTTGCGTGAACAGATGAAGGCCATCCAGAAAGAACTCGGCGAAAGCGACGATTCGACGCAGGAGATCGACGAACTCCGGAAAAAAGTGGAAGAAGCCGGAATGACGGCGGAAGCCAAGAAAGAGTGCGATCGCGAAGTGAAACGGCTGGCGAAAATGACGCCAGCGTCGGCGGAGTACATGGTTTCGCGGACGTACCTGGAGTGGATGACGTCTTTGCCGTGGGCAAAGTCTTCAGGGGTGAGCGAGATCGACATCGCCAAGGGAAAGCAGATCCTTGACGAAGACCATTACGACCTTGCGAAGGTCAAGGAACGGATTCTGGACTACCTGGCAGTGAAGAAACTCCAGCCGGGGATGAAGGGGCCGATTCTATGCTTCGTTGGGCCACCTGGCGTTGGCAAGACTTCACTGGGAAAGTCCATTGCGCGGTCGTTGGGCCGCAAGTTCGTGC
>JBARCY010000074.1:0-2859 GCA_049794595.1 Candidatus Acidiferrum sp. | reverse complement strand
GAGGATGTGTTGCAAGTCGAGCAAGGCTCACTTTATCCGGCGCTGCACCGTCTCATCAAGCGGGGATGGATATCGGCCGAAGAAGGCACTTCAGAAAACAATCGCCGGGCCAAGTTCTACGGGTTGACGCCCAAGGGCCGACGGCAGCTCGCGGTCGAGACTCACAAGTGGGACAAGCTGGCGGGGGCGATTGCAAGGATTCTGCAGCCAACAGAGCAGGAGGGCGAATAATGTGGCGGCGCAAACGGATGATGCAGGACAACATCGAGCGCGGCATGTCGCCGGAGGAAGCGCGTCATGCGGCGATGCGGAAATTCGGCAACGTGACACGAGTGAAGGAAGAGACGCTGGAGGTGCAGAGTTTCCTGTGGCTGGAACAGCTTTGGCAGGACGTTCGCTATGGGCTTCGCATGCTGGTGAAATCCCCGGGCTTTGCCGTTGTGGCGATTCTCACGCTGGCGCTAGGGATTGGCGCAAACACGGCTATTTTCAGCTTGATTGACGCTGTGCTGCTGCGGTCGCTGCCGGTCGAGAAGCCCTCGCAGCTCGTCGTGCTGAGATGGAGCGCGCGGAAAGCACCAAACGTTCACGGTTACCAATCGGCAGGTGATTGCGCTAACGATTTGCGCTTCGGGGCTTCAAATCCCTCCGGCTGCTCATTCTCCGAGCCCATTTTCCGGGAAGTAGCGCAAGCGAATGTCTTTTCGGGGACGGCGGCGTTTGCCAACGCAGGCAGGTTGAATCTGTCCGGGAACGGACCTGCGGCCATTATCAACGGCCAACTAGTTTCGGGAGACTTCTTCCGGACCATAGGACTTAAAGCCGCCATCGGCCGGCTGATCGACGCAAACGATGACTCGCCGTCAGCGGCGTCTGTGACTGTCTTGAACTTTGGTTATTGGCAGAGCGCTTTCGGCGGCTCACGCGACGTAATCGGGCACACGATCGAACTGAATAACGTTGCGTTCACGATTATCGGGGTCGCGGAACAGCGGTTCACCGGAATTTCTCCGGGGAGCGATTACGATGTTTGGGTGCCGCTCTCTGACGGTCAACGTATTAATAGCAGCGGTCCGTTCCGCTGGAGCGACCGCCAGGCCGATGTCTCTTACTGGTGGCTTACCGTAGTCGGTCGAGTCAAGCCGGGAATCCCGACTCCGCAAGCGCAGGCGGTGGTGAGCGGTCTCTTCCGCAACGAAATGCTGCATGGATCCGTGCCGCTGTTTCATGGCGGCGAGCCAATGGGAGGGCCGCCGCGAGGGGGCGGACCGGCAGGCGGCGGAATGGGCCGGCGTGAAATGGTTCTCGGCGGGGCACCTGCGCCTCCCGGTGCCGGTGCGCCAACAGGCTCGCCAAGGCCGATGCAACTAGCGCCCGGCAAGAGCCCTATCCAAATGCAGCACGAAGCTGTTGGCGGTGCTATGCCGCAATCGGCTGGCAACAAGCCGATTATCATGCCAGCGCCGCAAGGAGCCACACCGGCGGGCGGTCTGCACGGGTCCGGAGAGGCCAACGGGCCGAAGACGTTATCCGTAGCCGAAGACAATCCGGAGATTACGCTTGTGCCCGCGCAGAGCGGGTTGACCGGAAGCCGCACCCGATACTCCGATCCCTTGTACGTGCTGATGCTCGCGGTGGGGATCATTTTGTTGATCGCGTGTGCGAATGTCGCGGGGCTGATGCTGGCTCGGGCCGCCGCACGGCAAAAGGAAATGGCTGTACGGCTGGCGCTGGGTGCAGGCCGCGCACGGGTGATGCGTCAGCTCCTGACGGAAAGCGTGATGCTGTCGGCCCTTGGTGGGGCGCTGGGTATTCTGTTTGCTTACTGGGGAGCGCACGCAATTCTTTCCTTTGTTTCGAGCAATCAGCCGCGTCCTTTGGGATTCGCGATGGACATCGACCTTCGCGTGCTGGGATTTACCATCGCAATTTCGTTGATCACCGGAATTCTGTTCGGCATGGCGCCGGCGTTTCGCAGCGCGCGGGTCGATTTGACGCCAACGCTCAAGGAAGGCGAGGGGATTTCTGCGGGATGGGCGCGCGGCGCGGGAAAATGGGTCAGCACCAGCAACGCGTTAGTGGTCGCCCAAGTGGCGCTTGCGATGGTCGTGCTTGTCGGCGCGGGCTTGCTGGTGCGCACGTTACAGAACCTGCGCAACATCGACGTGGGATTCGATTCGCACAATATTTTGATTTTTGGAATCGACCCCACGCTGGTCGGCTACAAAGGCGCGCAGGTGGACAGCTTCTACCGCGATTTGCAAGGGCGCCTTGCGGAAACGCCGGGAGTGAAGTCGGCGAGTTACTCGATGATGCCGCTGTTGAGCAACGGGCTGATGATCACCAGCTTCCACTGGCCGGGAACGCCGCAAGACCAGGATTCCGAAGCGGACGATCTTGGCGTCGGGCCGAACTTTTTCGAGACGCTGCACATTCCATTTCTCATGGGCCGCAACTTCAACGCTTCCGATTTCGAGGTGGCCGCTTTGAATCGGGGAGACCAGCCAAGTTCGGCGCCTACACCCGTAATTGTGAATCAGGCGTTCGTCGAAAAATATCTGGGGAAGGAAAATCCGCTCGGAAAGCATTTCGGCGAAACGGCAGCGGACGCGAACGGGCCGGCAAATCCCGGCTGCGAAATCATTGGAGTGGTGCGCGATGCAAAATACAACAGCTTGCGGCGAGAGATTCACGCGATGATGTACACGCCGCAGAGCATGGGCGGAGCGACATTTGAATTGCGCACGGTGGCCAATCCGCAAGCCATACTTCCCGCTGTTCGCGAAGTGGTCGCGCAGGTCAACACGAACTTGCCTCTATACAATGTGGCGACCGAATCCGAGCAGATCGATCGATTGC
>JBARCY010000073.1:0-7949 GCA_049794595.1 Candidatus Acidiferrum sp. | reverse complement strand
GTCGGGATACTGTTCAGCGAGGCGATGGTCGATCGAAGAGATGTCCGCTTGCGCCTGCGCAAGCGTGACCCCCGGTTTCAATCGCCAGTAGGTGCGCATGAAATGCACGCCGCGGTAGGGGGCGGCTTCCGGGTAAGCGACCCACAAGGAAACGTAAATGTCCGCGTGCTCTTCCGGCGGAGCAAAACCGGCGGGCATCACGCCGATCACGGTGTAATCGTTTCCGGTCAGCGTCACTGTTTTCCCGAGGACTTGCAGGTCGGCGTTCAGAAAGTTCTGCCAGAACTGGTGGCTGATGACGATGACGCGCGGGCCGCCCTTGACGTCTTCCTGCGGAGAGATAAAGCGCCCGAGCAGAGGCGGAACGCCGAGAGTTTCTAGGAATCCGGCGTTGACGTAGCCCGCGTGAATCTGAAGCGGCTCAGGGCCGCCGGTGTAGTCCATTTGCGCGAGATTGATTCCGCCGCCCTGTGAAAAAGCGCGCATTTGCCGCTGAATGTCGATGATGTTCATCAGCGAATCGTTTTGCTTCATGGCCACGAGTTGCTGCGGATCTTTGTAGGGGAGTGGTGCGAGCAGGACGCCGTTGATCACGCTGAAGATGGCGGTGTTCGCGCCGATGCCGAGAGCCAGCGTCAGCACGGCAACGGCCGTGAAGCCAGGATTCTTGCGCAGCATGCGCACGGCGTAACGCACGTCCTCCCACAGGGATTCGAGCGATGCGAAAGTCCACATTTCGCGGCTCCTCTCCTTGAGACTGGTCGAATTGCCAAATTGGCGGCGTGCGGAGTAACGGGCTTCTTCGGGGTCGATCCCGGCGCGACGGTTCTTTTCTTCCCGCATGTCCAGGTGAAACGCCACTTCTTCTTCCAAATCGCAATCCAGATCGCTGCGCTGGAAGAGCGCCTTGAGGCGCAGCCACGTTTTGTGCAGCCAGACTTGCATAAGCTCAAACTCGCTTCCTATTCAGATGGCCGAAATCGCTTAGCAAGAAATGTATCGCTCAGTCATAACGCAACGCCACAATGGGATCGACGCGCGTGGCGCGATATGCCGGAATCAAGCAAGCAGCAAGAGTCACGGCCATCAAGAATGCCGCGACAATCGCGATGGTTTCCGGATCATGCGAGGTCACGCCAAATAACAAGCCGCGTATCAAAGGAGTGAGCGCCAACGTCGCGACAACGCCCAGCAACACACCAATGCCGGCAAGCGCCAATCCATGACGGAACACGAGCGACCAGACATCTCCCACTTTTGCACCAAGGGCCATACGAATGCCGAATTCGCGTGTCCGCAGGCTAACGGTGTGAGAAACGACTCCATAAATCCCGATGGTGGCAAGAAAGAGCGCGACACCGGCAAAAATCGCCACAAGCACCGCGCCAAATTGCTGGCGTGCAACCGACTCTCCCAGCGATTGATCCATGGTAGCGATGTCGGAAAGCGGCAAATCGGGATCCATGCGATGCACGATGTCGTGGATGGCCGAGACCTTGGCGAGTGGATCGCCATCGGTGCGTACGGCCAACATCATGCTGGAGAAGGGAAGCTCTGCGTGGGGCCAATAACTCATGGGCACGGGAATTTTATCCAGGCCGTCTCGTTTCACGTCGGCGACAACACCGATAATCTGGGAAAAGTCGTTTTGATCCTTCATGTCGATGCGAATCCTTTGTCCCAGGGGATCCTCGCCGGGGAAATACTGGCGCGCCAAAGACTCGCTTACGACGACAACGTGGGACTCGACGGTCTCTTCCTGGTCGGAAAACGTCCGTCCCTTAAGCAACGGAATCCGCATCGTGCGGAAGAAATCGGAGCCTACAAGTTGTACCTGCGTCAGTGGCTCCGCGCCGCGCGCCGGCGACGGCTTTCCGGCGATGTCAAAGTCAGTCCCAGGTGTCACGCCTGTCAGAGGAAACGAATTATCAATGGTCGCAGCGCGAACCCCCGGTAAGCCGCGCACCTGTTCGAGAAGTTGCTGAAAGAAATCGATGTATTGATTGGGCTTCGAATATTTTGTGGAGGGAAGGCTGACACGCAGGGTAAGAACGTTCTTGGAGTTGAACCCAGGGTCCACAGAGGAAAGCTTTACGAAGCTGCGCAGCAGCAGTCCGGCACCCGCAAGCAGCATGAGGGAGAGGCTGATTTGCGCGATGGCAAACACGCTTCGCAGACGGTGCCCTCGAGTTCCCGTCTCCGAGCGGCCGCCTTCCCGCAGCGCATCGGTAAGATTCGTACGAGCCGCGTCGAGCGCGGGTGTCAATCCAAACGCCAGGCCAGTCATGACGGTAACTGTCGTGGCGAAGACCACCATGTGCCAATCCATCTGGATCGAACTCACATGCAGGTCTTTGGGGATTAGAAGCACCACAGCTGAGATCGTCCAGCGAGCCCCAAGAATGCCGAGCGCGCCTCCGAGCAACGCGAGCAGTAGGCTCTCCGTCAGCATTTGCCGCGCGATGCGCCACCGGCCGGCACCAAGCGCGCTGCGAACCGCGATCTCGCGCTCGCGGGCCGAAGCGCGAGAAAGAATCAGGTTTGAGACGTTCGCGCAGGCAATGAGCAGGACAAAACCAACCGCACCGAGTAGGAGCAAAAGAGTCGGACGTATCGTGCTTGAGAGATCCTTGTGAATCGGCACGAGATTCACTCCCCAGCCCGTTTCGAAATCTGGGTACATCTTCGTGAGGCTTGCAACAAGCCCTTCCATCTCAGCTTGCGCTTCCGCCAAACTCACGGACGGTTTGAGACGACCAATCGCGGTCATCCATCGGCCGCGCGGATTCCGGTCTTGTTCTTTCCAGCCATAGGGCCACCAGAGTTGCGCTGCTTTGCCTGTCAGCGACCCTTGCGGAGAGAAGAGCGTGATGCCCGGGGGCATTACACCGACCACGAGAAAACTTTCGCCATCGAGCCTGATGACCTTGCCGACAGCGCTGCGGTCTGCACCGAAGCGCCGCTTCCACAATCCATAGCTCAATAGAACCTCGTGATTGTGGCCGAGCTGCCCTTCATCGCTAGAGAAATCGCGGCCCAGGATGGGAGAGATTCCAAGCAGCGAAAATAAGTTCGTGGAAATGCCCTGCGATGGAATCTCCTCGGGGTCTCCGTCCCCGGTGAGCGTCGAAGTATCGTCAAAGAATGCGGCCATCTGCTCGAAAGCGCTACTGTGTTCCTTCCAGTAGATGAAGTTCGCTGGGGAGACCACGTTGTGATCGCGTCCCTCGCGCAGTTTGGTCTCCCAAACCATCACCACGCTTTGTTCCTGACGATACGGGAGCGCTTTTAACAGCGCGGAGTTCACGACGCTGAAAACCGCGCTGCTCGATCCAATGCCCACGGCGAGCGTGAGCACAGCCACCGCCGTAAATGCCGGCTTGTTGCGAAGTAGACGTGTGGCGTGCCGGAGATCCTGGAGGAATTCCTCGAACGTTTTGAAAGTCCACATGTCGTGGCTCCTCTCCTTGAAATTTGTCGCATTGCCGAATTGGCGGTGCGCGGAGTAATGGGCTTCTTCGGGGTCGATCCCGGCGCGACGATTCTTTTCTTCCCGCATCGCCAAGTGAAACTGCACTTCGTCGTCCAGATCGCGATCCAACTGCGAGCGCTTCCAGAGGCGCTTAATTCGCAGCCAGGTTTTGCTTCGCCACTCCGAAAACATGGTGTCCTCCTGCGCGTACTAAGCCGTTTGGAGTATCCGCGCGACCGCGCCCGACATGCGCCGCCAGAATTCGGTCTCTTGCGCCAATTGCTTTCGGCCCGCCGCGGTCAAGGAGTAAAACTTGGCGCGGCGGTTGTTGTCCGAAGCGCCCCACGCGGAAGAGAGAAGGCCACGCAGCTCGAGGCGATGCAGAGCGGGATACAGCGCGCCTTCTTCTACCTTCAGGACATCTTCGGAGGTTTGGTGAATCCACTCGGCTACGCCGTAGCCGTGCATGGCGCCGCGAGCCAAGGCTTTTAGAATCAGCAAGTCCAAGGTTCCCTGGAGCAGATCTCCGGGGTTTTCCCGCTTTTCTTTCATGGGAGGCCCTCTCTCTTCTCCATAAGACGTTTAGGGGAGGGAAATGTTCCCTCCTAATTTCGTGGTTTGCAAAATAATTGAGGGTGACGCCGAGGACAGGGCTATCTGCCTGTAACGGAGTGTCCACCGCCCCGGTGCAATCGGTGGAGGCTATGGCTGGCGATCCAGATGGAACGCAGCAGCCTGGAAATCTCCGCGTAGTTCTAGCTGGAGTCCGTGGCGCATCCACCACGCTCCCGAGGCGCTTTCCGGGGTGTCTGGCCGGGCCTTGCCTTCGATCCAAGCGAGCTTGTATTGGGCATCCGGATCGAGCCCTTGCAGTTGCAGCAGGGGAAATCCGCGGCCTTCCTGTGTGGCGTTTGCGAAGGCGAAAACGACAGCTTGATTCTTGTCGCTCGAAACGCTCTCGGTTGACGAGAATTCGCTGCCATCGCGCGGGCTGATCAGCCGGTAAAGATCGCCGCGCACAATCGTTCGTTGCACGGAGTGATACGCGGAGATCAGGCGCTTGGCGGTGGCAAAGTCCTCAGAGCTCCAATGATTCAGATTGGCGCCAATACCGAGCGAGCCTTGCATCGAACTAAGCATGCGATAAGTGAGAGAAGTCGAGCGCTTGTTGAGCCAATGCGGCGAGTCCGTAACCCAAGCCATCATGATTTGCGGCGGGTAGGCGTAGGAGAAGCCGTCCTGCATGGAGAGACGGTCGAATGGATCGGTATTGTCCGAAGGCCACACCTCATCGGCGTAGCGCAAAATACCCAGATCGACGCGGCCCCCTCCGCCCGAACAGCTTTCGATCTCGATTTTGGGGTGCTTCTCGCGCAACTCCGCAAGGATTGAATAGAGATTGCGGATGAACGCGACATAGACGCGTTTCTGCTCATCGACCGGAACCTGATCCCATCCCGGCTCCGACCAGTTGCGGTTGTAATCCCACTTGAGAAACGCGATATCGTTTTCGGTGAGCAACTTGTCGAGGAAGCCTTCGATGTAATCGCGGACGTCCTTTCGAGCCAGATTGAGGACAAGCTGGTTGCGGGACTCGGAACGCGGACGCCCTGGAAAATTCAAAACCCAATCAGGGTGCTTTCGATAGAGGTCCGAATCGGGGTTGACCATTTCCGGCTCGACCCACAAACCGAAATCCATGCCGAGCGAGTGCACCTTATCGATGAGTGGCTTCAAGCCGTTAGGAAACTTCTCCTTATTAACGTACCAGTCGCCCAATCCCGCGTGGTCGTCCTTACGCTGGCCGAACCAGCCGTCGTCCATGATGAATCGATCCACGCCGATCGATGCTGCTTTCTCAGCGAGCGCCATTTGCCCGGCTTCGTCGACCTTAAATTCCGTGGCTTCCCACGAGTTGTAAATCACGGGGCGTGGCTTGGGGTCCGGAGCGTGCGGCAAAATGTGAGCGATTTCAAATCGATGCAATAAGCGAGAAGCTCCGCCCAGGCCGTGATCGGAATAGCCGCCATAAAAAACGGGCGTCTCGAGATGGTCTCCGGGTTTGAGCAGATAGCCAAAATCAAAAGGATTGAAGCCGCCCGTCACGCGAACGGCATCGAGCTGTGTATGTTCCACAGTGATGCGCCAGGAACCCGACCACGCCAGCGCGCCAAACCACACTTCGCCGTGCTCTTCACCCGCGGCAAACGGTCCTATCGATGCGTGGCTATCGTCGCGGGAAATCGCAAACCACGGATTGGCCTGATGGCCGGTGGTTCCGCGGCGGCTTTCGATGACGCGCGCGCCGCCTAGAATCGGTTCCTGATTCAGCGTCCACTCGCCGGCCCACCGGCCGGTTAAATAGCTCAACGTGTAGCGCGCGGGAGGCAAAGACCATTGCGCGGCAGCGGCTTGCTCGATGACCACCGGCTGCTTCTCGCAGCTTTCGATCTCCGCGGAGCGCGCAAGAATGCCGGTGTCCGGGTCCATCGAGTAATGCAGCGTCACATAAATCTCGCGTGAAATATCCTTTAGAAGCACATCCGTAGCTTGCGGGCTCTTTGCCGTTGCGCTGACAAAATGAAGCACCAAATCGCGGTTGCCGTCGGCAAAAGTTACTTTGAGAGCAGGCTCCGTATATAAGCCTGCTCCCCAACTTGCGTACTCCTGCGGCGTGGTGGTGTATGACGAATCAAACGAGGCCATCTCCGGAAACGAATGCGCGGGAGGAATGCTATCGTGCGCGCCGAGACGCCCTCCCCAATAGAGCGGCTGCAACTCGCCGCGCTCGTTCACGCCGAATGCATACGTGGAATTGCCGCCATCGAGACGGAAAACCTGTGCGGCCTGTGCCAAGCACGAGCTAGCCGCAAACGAGATCAGCAAGAGACACACAGATAGTAAGACAGACATTTTATTTGAGATTTTCATTTCGCCGTATCCTAACACTTGCTCGAAGGCAGTTGCTACAAGAGCTTCTCTGGCATGGCGATGAGAGCCGGCCTCGGCGCTTGTTCGCCTCGACGCTTGCCCGCCGGACAGGGCACGCGCTATCGTATTTGGACTGTTCTCATGCAAAGCGAACCCTCCTTGCCACTGCGTTTGGCTCTTGTAGGAATGTCAGGCGCTGGAAAATCCTTCTGGACAAAGAAATTGGCGGCCGAAGGCTGGACGGCTATTTCTTGCGACGATCGCATTGAAGAAAAGCTGGCGTCGCGGCTGGCGGCTGGCGGGTATTCCGGAATCAACGGCGTGGCGGCGTGGATGGGGTGGCCGGACAACGCGAAATATGCAGAGCGCGAAGCGCAGTATCTCGAAGAGGAAATCCACACGCTTGGCGAGGTGCTCACCGGGCTGGATCACACTTCCGAAAAACCGCTGGTGTTGGACACCACGGGAAGCGTGATCTACACAGGCAATAATCTGTTGCTGCGCTTGCGGCGGCGCATGAAGATCGTCTATCTCGCGGCGTCGGCCGAAGAGCAGCAACTTTTGATCGAACGCTACTTGAGCGATCCCAAACCTGTACTTTGGCGCGGAGCTTTCCAGTCGAAGAGAGGCGAAACGGCCCGAGAGACCGTCGCTCGCTGCTATCCCACGCTCATCGCCGCGCGGCGGCAGAGTTACGAGGCGCTGGCTCACTGTACGCTGCAAGTGGCCGAGCTGCGAGATCCGGCATTTGACGCGGCGGCCTTCCTCGCAAAAATTCGCAGCCAAATTGAGCGCCACCGATGAGATACCGGAGCACAGGCCGCAAGGCTGCCCTGACTTCTTTGCGCGGCGCGGTGCTCCGCGGATTGGCGCCGGACGGCGGCCTGTACATGCCGGCCGAAATCGCGCGGCGTTTGCCCCAAGAGCTGGAAGAGTTTCGGCGCTTGCCGTTCACGGAAGTTTGTTTTCGGGTAGTGCGGCCTTTCGCCACGCCCGACGTGCCCGAAGAAGTGCTATGGCAAATCGTCGCGGAGGCCATCAATTTTCCAGTGAAGCTCGTGTCACTCTCTCCGGGCTTGCACATTCTCGAGTTGTTCCATGGCCCCACTCTGGCGTTCAAGGATTTTGGCGCGCGGTTCATGGCGCGGCTGATGGGTTATTTCGTTCGCGGAGAAACGCGGCTGCTGACCGTTCTCGTGGCGACATCTGGCGACACGGGAAGCGCCGTTGCGCATGGATTTCTCGGCGTGCCGGGAATTCGCGTGGTTATTCTCTATCCTTCGAAGCGCATCAGCGAAGCACAGGAAAAACAGTTCACGACGCTGGGCGAAAATATCACCGCGCTGGAAGTGGCCGGGAGCTTTGACGACTGCCAGCGGCTCGTCAAGCAGGCATTTTCGGACGTCGAGCTGAACAAGCGCGCGTTTCTGACTTCCGCAAACTCGATCAACATCGGGCGGCTGCTGCCACAGATGTTCTATCACGTGGAGGCTTACCGGCAGTTGCCGGTCGCCTCCGTGCCGCTGATTGTGTCCGTACCTAGCGG
>JBARCY010000072.1:0-8739 GCA_049794595.1 Candidatus Acidiferrum sp. | reverse complement strand
CTGGGTGCACACGCGCGTTCCGGCGAACAATTCGATATCTGGCAAGCAGTTTACGGGCCTGTCGGTGCAGACGGTTATCCGCAGCCCATTTTTAACAAAGAGACCGGCGAGATCGATCCCAAGGTTGCCGCGTATTGGAAGGAACACTACGATCTAAGGGCGATTCTGGAGCGCAATTGGGCTACGCTGGGGCCAAAGCTTCAGGGCAAGCTCCACGTCTACGTCGGCAGCGCCGACACTTATTTCTTGAACGACGCCGTCTACTATCTCGAGGATTTCCTCAAGACCACAACCAACCCGCCTTACGACGGCGAAGTGAAATACGGCGACCGCGCCGAGCACTGCTGGAACGGCGACCCGAATCTGCCGAACGCTTATTCCCGCCTTCACTACAACACCATGTATTTGCCAATGATTCTAGATCGCATCGCAAAGACGGCGCCTCCCGGCGCGGACCTGACAAGCTGGCGCTACTAGCGACGCCGAAAAGGGCAGGGCGTTGACGCGGCCGATCGAGTTCCAGCTCCAGGCGCTCAAAGAAAGCTCAATTGCTTACTCTCCAGAGCGAGCAGTTTTTTCTTGACGGGGAGGCCGCCACCAAACCCCGTCAATTCGCCATTGCTCCCGATGACGCGATGGCACGGAATGATGATCGGTATGGGATTGGAACCGTTCGCGAGGCCCACTGCGCGGGCGGCATCGGGACTGCCGATGCGGCGAGCCAGTTGTCCATAGCTCACGGTTTCGCCGTAAGGAATCTTCATCAAGCTGCGCCAAACAAGAAGTTGAAATTCCGTGCCCTCGAGGACTAGGGGCAAATCAAAATCCTTCCGTTTTCCAGCGAAGTATTCTTGTAGCTGCTGTTTCACATCTCGAAATGCGGTTTCATTTTCCACCCAATCGCGTTCCGGCGACTTCGGCCTTCTGCCCGAGGCAAAGTGCACCATACGGAGTCCGCCCGCGTCGCCCGCAAGCAGCAGAGGCCCGACAGGGCTTTTCAATATGCTGTAAGAAATCGCGCTCATCCGGATGTCCTCAGCGCCCTGCCCCGCTCCCCGAAGTTGCCGTTGCGTATGGGCTGGTCGAACGGTATCGCTTCTCAAATTCCTCGCGCGTGCACATCGTGCGAATGTCCGTGATGCGGTCCAGCGCGAGTATCCCGTCGAGATGGTCGATCTCGTGTTGCAGCAACTCGGATAAATTCTGCTCCTCGGCTGCGCGAATTTCGTGCCATTTGCCAAGCAAATCCTGATAACGCACGACAATTTCGCGATGCCGCTCGACTTGCATGAAAATGGAGAGAAAACTCAGGCAAGCATCCCAAACCACAATCTTTTCTGGGCTGCGCTCGATGATTTCGGGATTCACCAAAGGCCACGGGGCGGCGTCCGGCAACTGCAGAAAAATCACTCGTTCCAGCACGCCAATCTGAGGAGCCGCAATCGCCCGCCCATAGCCAGTAGACTTTTTCCAATACTCCAAAGTATCGGCCAGGTCTTCGACCGTCGCCGCAATTTCAGACGCGGCGGGATTGGAGACAGGCCGCGCAATCTCTCGCAGCACAGGATCGCCCAGTTGCCGCACAGTTTGGATGGGCATGCGCTTCCCCGCTCTTGCCGGGACCGGTCTACCCATATCCCAGCAAAACACAATCGTAGCGCAATCGACGGAGAAATGCAGAGGGTGCATGTAAGGGACTGCTCAGAAAGGAGTGCCGATCCATCCCTTCGACAGAGCGGCGGCTCTTCTCGGCTGTCTTTTCCTTGATCATCCAGACTGCTAATTTTCTTGAAAGCAAAAGACTTATAGTGGTAGAGTCCGGCAGTCAGTGGAGTTGTGGCGGCGTTCGGGAGCTGTATGCCTGGGGTGCGTTGTAGTCAGCCAAGGGGGGGCTTATGCACAAGCAAAGGGGCTTTTCGCTGATCGAGTTGCTTATCGTCGTGGCGATTATACTGATCATTTCCGCGATCGCCATCCCGAGTTACATGCGTTCGCGGATGCAAGCCAACGAAGCTTCCGCGGTGAGTTCGCTGCGCATGATCAACACCGCGGCAATCACTTATTTCTCGACCTATCAAGAGGTCGGCTATCCCCCCACCTTGGCAAGCATGGGCGGCGGGGCTCCATGCACGTCGAGCTCGGCGTCGGCCTGCATGCTCGATGAGACGGTTGCCCTGGGAACCAAAAGTGGCTATGCCTTTGCTTGGAATAGTGACGGTGCCGTCCCTTCTGTAGCCTACACAGCCACAGCCACCCCCATAAATGTTGGCCACTCGGGCCAGCGCATGTTTTGCACCGATCAAACGGGTGTGACGCGCTACGATCCCTCGGGCTCAGGTTGCAACGCGTCGAGTACCCCAGTGCAGTAACCCTGTCGGGAATTCTTGGGCACCCAAAGAGAAATTGGAGGCGAGCCTCCCTCGTGAATGGACAGGGTCAGGGCGCTCCGTCAAAACGCCATTTTGTTAGAAACACTTCCACAATCTTGCTGATCGACGGTGCCATCCGTTTGTCAGTTCGGTGCCGCGCAAGAGCATGAGCAACGCATCCCCGCCGAATCAGGCCCTTCTGATTGATTCAACTCTTGCAGGTGCTCTCTTAACACGATCCGGGAAGACACAGGC
Source organism: Candidatus Acidiferrum sp. (assembly GCA_049794595.1). GTDB lineage: Bacteria > Acidobacteriota > Terriglobia > Acidiferrales > UBA7541 > Acidiferrum. The sequence goes on along the minus strand of JBARCY010000072.1, from coordinate 6,115 downwards.
GCAATCATAAGCGAACCGTGTCCTCACACTCGCTGATTCGGAAAATTGCCGTCCAATAGGCTTCGCTTAAAACTGTGGAAACTGAGAGTGCGGACCACCGATGCGCAAGGCACTAAGTCAGGAAGAAATCGACGCGCTTTTCGCCGCCGCCCAACCATCAGAAGGACCTGGGGCAACCGTCCGGAAGAAGCACGTCGAACAGTGCGACCACACATCCTGACCGTTCCAATAATGCTCAATAAGTTGGCGGAAGCGTGTGGGAGTCGAACCCACCATTCGACCCGCTAAGGACCGAATCGCCGGCTTTGAAGGCCGGGAAGATCACCGGACCCCTTTCGCTTCCATTGAGAGTATAGGGGTCAGGCGCGGACGGTTTCAATTGTCGAAGCTGCGGCCTTGGTGCGAATGAGCGCCGCGACCAGATCGTAGAGCTTGGGACTGGTGCACACTTCGTAGTACGGATGTGTGGACGCTGCGCCGATTTTTCCGTCAGGGAGTAGTTCACGCGCTAAGCTCTTGCGCAGAACGAGCAACTCGACCGACTCTCCCATGGGCACTTCACCGTAATGCAGCGTCACGTTCTCTTTGCCCCATGGCATTTCCAATTTCGTCTCAACCGAATCGAGCGAAATCTCTTCGGCCAATTTTTGGAAGCCTTCCTCGTTTAGCTCGATGCCGTTCATGTTGAAGCGCACCAGGAACTCGTCCAGTTCCTCGGCGGAAGCGCCCTCCATCGCCGTCAGGAATTGGTACACGCAAAAATGAGTTTTCTGCCCGGAAAGCATGCGCTTCGCGAGTTTTGCGCAGCCGGAAAGGCGATCCGATAGATTCAACGCCTTGGAAATCATGATTTTCGAGTCTCCGTCCGTCCAGTACGTGGGAGCGGAGCCTTGAAACGCAACGCCCACTCCAAGTTCGAGTGCCGGCAGATCACTCGCGGCAGCGCGGTCATTATAGGAATTGCACACAGCGAGAATCTGACGCGACAGAATACAAGCCTTTGCAACAGCTCGCGCGTAGGTGCGCGTCGATTCAGTTTCGAAGATCGCCAGGATCACAGCGTCGCCCTCGATGAACACCTTCTTGGCGCCAAATCGGTCCAGCAATTTCTTAACGGGTTCATGCAGGTTCAAGCTGAAGTGCGAAGCGGGGCTCAATCCGCGTGAAAGCAGATCCTGGGTCATCCTTGTCGAGCCGCGTACATCGGCCTTGATGATCACGTGGGAGACAACTTGATCCTCTTCAAGCCTGGCCTCTTCCTGTAGCACGCACTCGTAGAGGCGGTTGTTCAGGCGGGAAAGCTCTCGTGCTTTTTCCGTCGTCACCAAATGCACGCGTTCCATGCAAGTCGTCAGGTGCTCCGCATCGCGAAGGTCCCGGCGCAGTCTTAAGAAATCGGTGGCGAAGCGCAGCACGAACCCTTGCATCTCTTCCCGCGAGTAACGCCGGATTTTTCGGGAGAGCTCGTCGATGGTCTTCAGCGAAAGTTGCTTGGCCGGAACGTGCTTCAACACCTGCTCGACCTGCTTCATCTCATCTTTCGAGACCAGCGCCTTCCGGAGCTGTTGCAAGTGCACCGGCGGACAATAGTCTTTGGCAATGGGCCTGATTTCGTAGCTTGCCAACACGTGATAGAGCACGTCTTGCTGTTCCAAGCGGTCGAGTAGTTGCCCCAACAATCGCGTCTGCTCGCCTCCCTGAGAGTCCGGGCCCGACGCATCAAAAAGCCGCTTGGCATTATCGGGATCATTCAAATAATCCCCAAGGCGTCCGCGGTAATCCTTGTTATAAAAATCCAATTTCTGTTTTGCGGCGTCGATCTGTGGTCCCAACTCCTCGAGTTTCACCTCCTGGTGCTTCAGACGCATCTCGATGTCGTTCAGTGACGCCTTCAAATTCGATGGATCCGTGGAACCGCGAAATTTGTTGAAAAAGCTTTCCCCACGCTCCATCTTTTTGCGGGTATTCTCCCGCTGCTCTTCCAGGCTGGCGATTTCCGCACGCATCCCCGCCGCTTGCTCCAGCAGAGCATTGTGTGCTTGGTTCGCCTCGGTGAACGCGGGATCCTGTCCAATCGCCAGCCCCGCTTCGCACAAAAACTCCTGGAACAGCACATCCATGGCTTCGAAACGGTCTGGGTCGCGCGCGTAGTTCCCCAGCAATACGTAATGCTCCAAAAAGAAAACGTCGTCTTTCCCCCCGTCGAGAAAAATCAGCCGGTTTTTCAGCATTTCATAGAGCGGAGCGAAGTCGTCCCCGAAGAGCGCCCGCCGCGTTTTCGCAATAACGCTCTCCTCGATGTCCACAAGCATCTGCGCAACTTGTTGTCCCACGCCGCGGACCACCTTCCGCCTCGCCGATTGCAGCTCCGAAAGCCGCGCTTTGATCACGTGCGCCTGCTGGCTGCGCTCAAAGAGTTCGCCGCGATGCCTTACCCACTCTTTCCCTTCTAGAATGAGGTTGGCGAATTGATTGCCCAATTCTTGCGTGAGGAATTTCAGCAGGCCGAGCCGGAAAACCAGATCGATCTCTATATTTTTGTGGTACTTCGCTTGGGTCAGGGCGCTCTGCAGCAGTTCGGTCAGCAGCTTGCGAAACGCGGCGTTATCCAGACTCTTGACGGTCCGCAGTTCTATGCCGGAAAAATACGTCGCGCTGGTGCTCTGGCGAATCAGGTCAAACAAATAATCGCGCGCCGCCTGGACAAACTTCGGGCTAAGGAACACATCGTGGTGGATGTTATCCACCCCGATGGACAACGATCCCATGGGGATCGTCACGTTATAGCTCTTCAGTTCGATCCGGGCCGCTTCTGCAACGCCAAGTGTGAGAATCTCGTCGGCCATGCACTCCACCAGAAGGGGCTCCATCCAACTTAGCAGCGCCTGCCGGAAGCCGCAACACGACAGCCAGCTTTCGTAACGAGATAGTAAGGGCCATGTTGCAACTCTTAAAAAACAGTGGACTTACAGGACAAATCTAGAGCAGTGAAATGCGCCGGCCATCTCCGCCAAGGTGTTCCAGTCGGATGCGCACCTGCGGCCAGGGTGATGGCAACGGAAAGCGTTCCGACCATTCCAAGATCACCACCGCCGGCTTGGCAAACACGTCCTCCAATCCCAGCGTCTCAAAATCATGGAAGCTCTCGATGCGATACAAATCCGCGTGATAAACCTTGGCCGAAGTTCCGTATACATGCACAAGCGTAAAAGTCGGGCTCGTTACTTCCTCTTCCCTCGCAGCCCCCAAACCCGCAACGATCCCTTTCGTCAAGGTCGTCTTCCCGCTGCCTAGCTCCCCCGTCAGCAAAACAAGAACCGGTGCCGTCAATTTCTGACCAAATTCCCGCCCCCAGTTCGTAGTCTCTTGCGAGGAATGCGTGATGATCTCTTCAGCCACCGTACTGAATCTCCCGCAGCAGCTGTTCGCGAGCCTCCGGGATCTTCTCGGCCACTTCGTGCGCAAGGATCCCGGACGGTTCCTCTTCTTGCGACAATATATTCGCCGCCTTCCCATGCAGGAACACACCGAGCGCGAGCACTCGAATCCAATCCTTCGTACCGAATTGCGCCGTCAGAGCAGCCAACACACCCGTAAGTACGTCTCCCGAACCTCCTTTGGCAAGTCCCGGCCCTCCGGTACTGTTGACCCATGTGCCACCGTCCGGCGCCGCAATGATCGTATGAAAGCCTTTCAACACAACATGCGCATTCCAGCGCCGCGCAGCATCCCTAGCCAATTCCAGTCGATCCAGCTGCACCTTCGCGGAGGAGCTCCCCAGCAGACGCGCCATCTCACCTGGATGCGGGGTAATGCACAAGTACTTCGTTTTCCGTTTGCGAAGGAGTGTTCCCGCATCTGCAAACGCGTTCAATCCGTCCGCGTCCAATACCAACGGCAATTCCGTCTGCGCCACAACTGTTCGAATGAACTCCTGCGTTTGCCGATGCGTTCCCAACCCCGGCCCGATCACCAGGACATTCTTTCCCTCTTCGAGTTCGCCAAAGGTACCGTCCACTAAGCCGCGCAACGCCAGCGCCCCCGACTTCGTCGCTTTCATCGGCTCCGTCATCAATTCCGGCGCTCCCCCGGCGACGATGGGTTGCACTGTCTCCGGAGTCGCAACGGTCACAAGCCCCGCACCGGCCCGCAAAGCCGCGCGGCCAGCAAGTATGGCGGCACCGCTCTTGCCCAACGATCCCGCGAGCAGCAGCGCATGTCCAAAAGTGCCCTTATATGAGTCTGCCGCTCGCACCAGTTGAATCGCTCGGAACTCATCCGGGCCTGCCCAGCGCAGCGTGCCTTTTCCGGTTTCTTCGATCAACTCAGCCGGAGACCCGATATCCACCACTTGCAATGCACCGCACGCCATGGCCCCGGCAGTGATCAGCTGGCCGACCTTGGGAGCGGTGAATGTTACCGTCCGATGTGCAAAAAGGACCAAGCCGACTGGAGGTTCATTATCGGCCGGCAGTCCGGAAGGCGTATCCACCGCGAGGATCAACGCGGGCCAAGTAGCCGTGGCTCCTCGCGAGCGGGAATTTATGGCGCCAATGGCTTGCTTGATGGTTCCTGCAGCCCCACCACGCACGCCGGTTCCGAGCATCGCATCCACAATCACGTTTGCCGCACAAACTCCCGGCCAGACGCGTTCCCAGTCGCTCTCCCCTTCGACAACTTCGAGTTCGCCTCCGCTCTCCACCCACCGTGCCAAGTTCGTCCCCGCATCTCCGTGCATGTCTGCCCGGCTGCCAAACAAAATCGCTTGAGTCGGCAGCTTGGCTTCTTTCAAATAGCGTGCAACAACAAACCCGTCTCCGCCGTTGTTCCCTTTTCCGCAGAGGACACACACGCGGACGTGCTCCCTCCCCGCAACGACGCGACGCACGGCATCCGCTGCCTTTTTACCGGCAGATTCCATCAATTGCAGGCTGGGTATGCCATAACGCTCGGTCGTCAGTCGATCGACCTCACGCATCTCGGCTGCGGTAAGGGCTTTCATTTGAATATATTCAAGCGTCGTGCGATGAAGCGTAATTCACGGCGTTCACCTTACAACATCCATCCGCCGCTCACGTTCACCACTTGACCAGTCACATATTCCGCTTCGTCCGAAACAAAAAACGCCACCGCCGCGGCCACATCCTCGACCGTCGGCGGGCGGCCAATCGGAAATCGCGCATCGCGAATCCGTCGCGCCTCGCTCAGCGTCAGCTCCTTCTCGTCGATGCTCGAAGGATTCACCACATTCACGGTAATCCCGTTTTTCGCTTCCTCCAGCGCCAGCGAACGCGAAAGCGCCACCACCGCCGCCTTCGCCGCCGCGTAAGCCGAAATCTTCGCCTGGCCAAACGCTCGCTCTGCGCCCACAGCGCCCAGGTTTACCATGCGCCCCCAGCGCCCCCGCCGCATCAGCGGCAGCGCTGCGCGGCTCACATACACGACGCTCGATAAATTCGAAGAAAAAATTCCCTGCCAATCTTCCAGCGACGATTCCACCAGCGTTCCCCAGCGAAACCCTCCCACATTGTTCACCAGAATATCCAGCCGCCCATACCGGTCCGCCACCGCTTGCACGAGTTGCTCCGCTCCCGCCGGATCAGTCACATCCGTTTCCACCGCCACGCAATCCGCCCCGCTGGCTTGCAATTGCCGCAGCGCCTGCTGCGCCGCCATTTTGTTGGACCGATAGGAAATCGCGATGCGTGCACCCTCTTGTGCCAGCCGCACAGCGATTCCTCTTCCGATCCCGCGGGTTCCTCCCGTAATCAGCGCCACGCGATTAACAAGCGGCATCATTCTCCTTGGCTAACTCCACGCAAAGCTTGTCAGTATAGCCCACTCGCGAAACTCGCACTAAGGCAGCCCCAAACGCCGTGCCCAACGCAATCCCTCGCGCAGTTCTCAACTGCCCTCCGCTAACGTAGCCGCGCCACGATCACCGTCATGTCGTCCGCCTGCTCCGGCGTCCCCGCCCATTCCTCCGCGGCCATCATCAGCGACTGTCCCACTGCCGCGGGCGCCGCGCCCTGCATGCGAACCGCAGCCTCTTGCAACCTGCGAATGCCGAACTCTTCTCCATACACATTCTCCGGCTCAACCAATCCGTCGCTGT
>JBARCY010000071.1:0-4292 GCA_049794595.1 Candidatus Acidiferrum sp. | reverse complement strand
CTAATGCAACGCAAACACCTAGCGGGGCCATTTCCCAAGATAGCTGGGCTTTCTTGAGGAGGCGAACGACGGCCTTGGGAATGTTGAGAAATGTGAAGGGGCCAAAATTCCAGAGATCTTCTTTGTTGGGGATGGCCTGGCGAATCAGGCCGCCGAGAAGGCCGGCGGTGGAAGCGGCGGGCATGGCCAGCCACTCGTGAGAGATGAGCGCGGGGATGGTGATGATCGCGCCGCCGATGGGACCGACAACGCGGCCGCCGAGCAAGCCCATTAGGAAAGCGCCTTCGAGGGACAGGTCGGCGAAGCGGTATTGAGGATTTACGAGGCGAAGCGTCACGCCGATGATAAGCGGCGGCGTCATGAAGAGCATGAGTTTTAGCTTTTGGTCGGGGTCGCGCTCTTCGGTGAAGAGGACGCGGCGGAAGGTGTTCCAGCGCGCGAGGAGGGCGGCGATAGAAGACGCGACGCCGACCTTCAGGAGCAAGGTGAAGAGGAGGTCGCGGACTGCGGTGGCGGTGTCCATGGTCGGATTGCGCGAGTGTCTTCGGTAACGCTAGCCAATCGCGGGCGGGATGTAAAGCGGTGCGTGGGGTACCTGTTATACTTGTCGTTTCTTATGACGGCAAAATCGAAGCAGGACAAGAGCGCGAAGAAAAACGGTGGCGGCGTCAAGCTGATTGCGCGGGCCGCGCTCCCCTCGAAGTACGGAGCGTTCACGATTTATGGATTCAAGGGGCGCGGGCCGCTGGACGAAGCGATTGCTTTGGTGCATGGGAAGCTGAACGGGAAGACGGCGCCGCTTGTGCGAGTGCACTCCCAATGCCTAACGGGGGACGTGCTGGCGTCGCTGCGGTGCGATTGCCGGGCGCAACTGGAGCTTTCCTTGCGGAAGATTGGGCAGGCGGGATGCGGAATTTTGCTGTATTTGCCGCAAGAGGGGCGCGGAATCGGGTTGATGAATAAGCTGCGCGCGTATCAGCTGCAGGACGGCGGGATGGACACGGTCGAAGCCAACGAAACGCTGGGATTTGCGGCTGACGCGAGAGACTACGATTTTTCGGCGCAGATTTTGAAAAAACTCGGGGCCAGAAAAATTCGGCTGCTCTCGAATAATCCGGAGAAGGTGCGGCAGCTGGAGCAGTCGGGAATTCGCGTGGTGCATCGAGTGCCGTGCCAGCCGCGAGTCTCAAAAACTTCGCGCGCATATCTACAGACGAAAAAAAGCAAAATGGGCCATCTTCTCGAAGGACTGTAAGGGAGCGTATTGCGGGGCGTTAAATTTGGGCTAGCCGCCGCCGACGAACTGGACGATTTCGTAGTGGTCGCCCGGTTCGACAGGAGTTTGGGCCCAAGCGGGGCGCGGGAGGATTTCGAGATTGCGCTCCACGGCGACGCGGCCGGCGTTGAGGCCGAGCGTATGCAGCAAGTCGGCAACGCTGGCGCCGGGCTTCGCTTCGCGAGTCTCGCCATTCACTACGATTGCCAGGGTCTGTTCCATCGCGGGCACTTCCAAGCTGGGTGAAAAACCATTTTACACGACGGGGACGCGAGGACGCGCCTTCAAGTGAAATTTCAATTGGGCCTTTTCACCCGCGTGGGCGGCTTCGATGACGAGGGCGGGCTCGGCGGAGGAGAGCTGGGGCATGTCGAAATCGAGTTGGGCGTGGCCGTCGGCGTTGGTAGCGGCGGCAAATTCATGAGGTTGAGCGGAGCCCTCGATGCGCGCGACGATTTTTGCGCCCGCAACGGCGACGCCGGATTGTTTGCGGCGAACGGAGAGTTGAAGGTTGGCGCGCTTACCGGCGAGCCAGCTTTTTGGATTGAGAAGTTCGAGAGCGAGGGGAAGCGCGGGCGCGGCGGCGGCAGGGAGCGAAGGGGCGGTGCGCGCAGGAGTGGAGGCAGCGTTTGCGGGCACGGGAGCCGGTTTTTGCGCGAGTGGAGCTTCCTGATTTGACGGAGGCGGAGGCGCGAGGCGGAGAGCGCCGCTGCGAATTTCTTCGCCTATGGAGCGGTGCTGCTCGGCGATGCGCTTTTTGAGGGATTCCTCGCGAGCGGGATCGAGCGGCAACAAATCAAAATAGTTGTTGGTGCGGCGGTGAAGAACGCGGCCGCGGCAATAAACGGTAGTGTCAATCAACGCGCTTGCGGTGCCGCGGTCCTCGGTTTGAAGGTGATAGACGGTTTCGCCGACTTTCACGTCCGTGTTATGCCCGAAGAGCATATCGTGTCGCTCCGCTTCCTCCGTGGGCGCTCAACGAACATTCCGCCGAAGTGCGCCGCAGGTATTTTCTCGTGCCATTTGACCGACTGGCTTGTGAATGGATATTATAGCGCTTCGCCCATGACCGATTCAGGCTTACAAGCGTACACTCCGCTTCTTTTACACCTGCTGATTGCCACGGCGCTGGCCGGAGCGCTGACGGCTGCTTCGGTGCTGGTGGGCTGGCGGCGGCCGAGCCACGCAAAACAGCAACCCTATGAATGCGGCATGGAGCCCACGGGCGATGCTAGAGCGCCGGTTTCCGTGCGATTTTACTTAGTGGCGATGGTTTTCATTCTGTTCGACGTGGAAGCCATTTTTTTGTATCCGTGGGCTTACATTTATCGCGATTTGATAAGGATGTCTCCGAGTATCGGATGGTACGGATTTGGGGAGATGATGGTGTATATCGCGATACTCCTGGTCGGGTACTTCTATCTCTGGAAAAAAGGCGCGCTGGAGTGGCATAAGTATTAGCCTGCGTCTGAGGGATTCGAAACGGTGACAGAAAATACCAGCCAAAACGCTAATGTTGTCGTCGAGCACCTGCGTGCGTGGAATCCAAACGCCATTGAAGAAGTCATTGAATTTCGCGGCGAGACGACTATCGTTCTTCCGCGCAAAGTTTTGCGGGCTGTGGCGGAACGATGTCATGATGACGCGGCGCTCCAGTTCAATCTGCTCACGGATGCCACTAGCGTTGACCGATTTCCGCACGAACCGCGGTTCGAAGTGAGCTACCACCTGGTTTCGATTCCCCGGCGCGACAAAATTCGGTTGCAGGTTCGGCTGGCGGGTTCCGATCCGGTGATCGATTCGCTTGTACCGGTGTGGCCGGGTGCGAACTGGCTGGAGCGCGAGATTTTTGACCTGATGGGTATTCGCTTTACGGGCCATCCGGACTTGCGGCGGATCCTGCTGCCAGAGGATTTCGAAGGGCATCCGCTGCGCAGGGACTTTCCGGTTGAAGGATACCGGGATGTGCCCATGGTGCCTGGATTCAGAAAGAGTTCCGTATGACGACTGTAGAAACAGCTACCGGCGAAACGAAAACGATGGTCCTGAATATGGGTCCGCAGCACCCATCGACGCACGGCGTGCTGCGCGTGCTTCTGGAACTGGAAGGCGAGACGGTCGTAAAGGCGGTGCCGGACCTAGGTTATTTGCACACGGGGATTGAAAAGAGCTGCGAGGACAAGACGTATTCGCAAGCCATTACCCTGACCGACCGGATGGATTATCTCAATCCGCTTGGCAACAACCTCGTCTATTGCATGGCCGTGGAAAAACTGCTGGGCCTTGAAGTACCGAAGCGGGCGCAGTATGTGCGCGTGATGATGGTGGAACTGCAGCGGATTTCTTCGCACCTGGTGTGGCTGGGGACGCATGCGATCGACATGGGCGCGATGTCCGTGTTTCTTTATTGCTTCCGCGAGCGGGAAGAGATCCTGAAAATTTTCGAGCTGTTTGCCGGGCAGAGGATGATGACGAGTTACATCCGCATCGGCGGGCTGGCACTGGAGCCTCCGGCGGGGTGGCGAGGAGCGGTCGACCGCTTCCTGAAGATGATGCCCAGCCGGATTGACGACTACGAATCGCTGCTAACGGGCAACCGCATATGGATCGGGCGATTGAAGGGCGTCGGATATATTTCGGCGGAAGACGCGGTGGCGCTGAGCATGACGGGGCCGACGCTGCGCGCGGCGGGCGTCGCGTACGACAATCGCAAGGTCTTTCCTTATTCGAGCTACGACGAGTTTGAGTTTGACGTTCCGACTCGCACGGAGTCGGATTGTTTCGCACGGTATCTGATTCGCGTTTTGGAAATGCGGGAGAGTTTGAAGATTGTGCGCCAGGCGATGGCCAAAATCACGGATAGCGGGCCGATCCGGACGGATGCGCCAGGCATCGTACCGCCGTCGCGCGAGAAAATGAAGACGGAGATGGAAGCGCTGATTTATCACTTCAAGATTTTCACGGAAGGATTTTCGCCGCCGCCGGGCGAGGCTTTTGTGACCGTGGAATCACCGCG
>JBARCY010000070.1:0-8367 GCA_049794595.1 Candidatus Acidiferrum sp. | reverse complement strand
TGGCACCGCCAGCGGCGGTTCGAACGATGAAGCCGCCGGGATAGATATTGCCGGCTTCGCTGACGAGGCGGCGGAGGCGCGAGCGGTTTTCAGCGGAGATGATTTTGCGCGAGACGCCGGTGTGATGGACCGTCGGCATATAGACCAGAAAGCGGCCCGGAAGAGCAACGTGGCTGGTGATGCGCGCGCCCTTTTTGCCGAGAGGTTCCTTGGCGATCTGGACGACTACGTCCTGACCGGCTTTCAGCATTTCGCTGATGAGCTGCGGTCGGCGCGGCGGGCCGGAATGGCGATGACCACGATCATGGCGCGGACCGCCGGGACCGCTGGGACGGCGTTCGAATCGGGGGCCACTCGGGCGTCCGCGGTCTGGACCACGATCGCCACCGCGATCGGGACGGCCTCCACGGCTGTCGGGACGGCCACCGCGGCCACGATCCCGTCCGCCACGCTGCGGGCGCTGGAAACGGGAGCGGGGATTGCCGCTGCCGATACGGGCGGAATCGCGTGGAAAATCTTCGCGAGAAACTGGGGCGCCAGCGATACGCGGGGCGCGGGTTTCGCCGGGGAGCAGAATGACATCGTCTTCGACGATTGCAGCTTCGCTGACGGGTTCACCGGCGGAGGCTTCGACGACTTCTGCTTCGGTGTGTTCGAGCACGATGTGTTCGGAGTCGCCGAGGGCGACGACGTGCTCGGCGCTTTCGTGGGCGGCGTTAGCCTCGAATTCGGCGCGATCGGCGGCACGGCGTGCTTCGACTTCAGCGGATTCTTCTTCGGTGAGTTCGGACTCGGCAGCGGCTTGATCTTCTGCGGCGTCGAGTTTGGCTTCCTCTTGGCGCTCTTCTTCTTCGGCTTCTTCTTCCTCCTCCTCGGAGAGATCGGCTTCGGCGGAGGCGCGAATTTCCTCGGGTTCTTCTTCGTCGAATTCGGCGCCACCTGCGAGAGTATCGGCTTCGGCGTGATCGGAGGTTTCCTCGTGTTTTGCCTCGGCAAGTTCGGAAGAGAGAGACACGGACTGTTCTTCGCTCAACTCGATTTCGGGGCGGTGTGGTTCAGCGGGAGTTGAAGATGCCGACTGGGCTTCGTCTGTTTCTATTGGGGCTGCGAGAGAAGATGCCGATTCGCTCCCGGCGCGGTCCGATTCGGGCGCGGATTCTGATTCCGAGCCGGCTTCGGCGAGAAGCCAACGCGGAAGACCGCCAGAGAAACGGCGGGGAACATTGCTTCCGACCGGTCCAGGTCCTGTGGCCGGGACGGGAGAGGTCAGCCCAGCAGGCGAGCGCGAAACCGTGTCTTCGATTTCGGGTTGTGGCTCCTGATGTTCCCGCTCGATGACCGGCGGTGGAGGAGCGGCGACGGGCTTGCCACGATATTTGGCGAGAGATTCGCCGGGGAGAAGAATGGGCTCTTCGACTGCACCCGTGGGAGCGGAGGAACCAGCAGATTCCGGCGGGCGATGGTCGAAGCCGCGTTGTGCGGGGCCACGTGGTTCGAAACCGCGCGGCTGGCCGCCGCGATTCTCCGAGCCGCGCTGATCGCGGCCGCGGTTATCGTAACCGCGCGATTCGTTACCGCGAGAATCGCCGCCTTGCGGAGAAGCGTATTTGGAAGGCGGGAGATTGCGACCGCCAACGCCCGGACCCTGCGACGGGCGTCCGCCGCGATGGCGTCCCCCACGGCGGCCCCAGTGCCCGCCGCGACTGCGGTCACCGCCGCGATCACCACTCCGGTCTCCACCACGATCGGAGCCGCGGCCATAGCCTTGGCCGCCGCCACTGCTGGAGCGCGGAGCATAGTTCTGAGTGGGATTATAGTGAGGTGAAAAGTTTTGCGGAGCGGAGGCGTTGGATTCGGGCTGGCGCTCTTCGGGGTTGTGGTGCGCATCGTCGTGGCCTTCGTCATGAACTTCGGCGATGTGAGCGTCGGCGATTTCGCCTTCGGTGACGGGCTCCTCGACGCCGCCGGGTTGCGCGTCGTGCGAGAAAGAATCGCGAGGAGCGGATTCCTCGTGGAATGATTCGTGCGAGGCTTCTTCGCCGTGAAATTCGTGCGTGGGAACTTCCTCATGCCCATGCGCGGATGTTGCATGCGCGAGCGTTTCGCCGGGAAGCAGCTCGACGACGTTGGATGGCGCGGGCGAATATGTGGGCGCAGCGGCGGGCTGATCCGTATGCGAGTGGCCGTGATCGTAATCTTCGAGATTTTCGAAGACATCGCTGACGTAGAGGAAAGCATCGCCATCGAGGCCGATGTCGACGAAAGCGGACTGCATGCCGGGGAGGACGCGGGTGACTCTGCCTTTATAGATACTACCGACGAGGGCGAACTCTTTTTCGCGCTCGATGTAAATTTCTACTAACTGACCTTCTTCCAGAATCGCGACCCGCCGTTCGTGGGAGGCCGCGGAGATGACCAATTCTTTTGACATGAAAACTCCTGACTGTTGGTGACGCCGGCTGAGCCGGAAGTCACTTTTCTGTGCGGCCGCAAAGGGCCGACAGGACGCATCGCCGCAGGGTTTTGGGCGTCGGAGGTCCGAGAAAACGGGGCCGGCCCGGTTTGCACCGGGACACACGCAGGCCACACTACTATCCAGATGGCTTTACGTTCGAAGCCGGAGGGGGAATTCCTCTTGCTTGCGAGGCTGATCCGTTGCCGGAAAGCTTCCGGGCCAACGGCGGACGATGCTGTCCTCACTCTAAGATCCTTGTTCCTATGGCCCAAGCTTGCTGGGGCCACCATTACGGACCCGGCGGGATTTGCCTGAGCAAAGGCCCTGCACGGGACTGGCGGCGGGCTCAGTTAACGAAGCGGCGAAGCCGAACATTCATAACCAGACCAATCGCCAGGAATACAAACAACGTAGCGGAACCCCCGTAACTCATGAGAGGAAGCGGGATGCCGGTCACGGGCATAGCACCGATGACCATCGCCACGTTTACCAAAACATGAAAACCAAGCGCTGCTGCAACGCCCATTACAAGAAACATACCGGCGCGGTCTTTCGCGCGCTGGGCATTCTGTACTAAGCGTAACAGAAGAGCCATGTACAGCCCAAGGGCAAGTAGCACGCCTTTGAAGCCCTGCTCTTCCGCCCAAGCCGACATGATGAAATCGGAATAGCGGACGGGGATGTAGCCGAGCTGGTTTTGCGTGCCATTGCCGAAACCCTTGCCCCAAAAGCCACCGGAGCCGACGGCGATCTTCGATTGCAGAACTTGATAGCCGGAGCCTTTGGCGTCCTCTTCTGGGTGCATGAACGACGTAACTCTTTCTCTTTGGTAAGGCTTCATGACCTTCCAAGCAACGGGAAGCAGCAAGAGCCCGATGAGCGTAATCGCAGCGGCATGTTTCCACTGCAAGCCCGCAAGAAACGCCCCGACAACCAACAAGGGCATCAGGACGAGCGCCGTGCCCAAATCGGGCTGCTTCAGGATTAGCGCGAGAGGCAGGCCGACGATGAGCGTTGCCTTGATCAAATCCTGGAGAGAGAGCTCATCCGTGCGCACTTCTGCAAAGAAGCGCGCCAGTACGATGATTATAATCAATTTGACCAATTCCGACACCTGGAGAAATTCGCCGAGGATGGGGATCCAGCGTTTGGCGCCGAAGCGGGTGTGACCGAAGGCGAGGACGGCGATGAGTGCGGCGATGCCGATGAGATAGAGGATGGGAGCCTGGTCGAGGATCAGGTGATAATCGAGGCGGGAGAGCGCGAACATTAAGATAAAGCCGACGAGGAGCCAGCGGAGCTGCTTGTTCTGCATTCCAGCAAGAGAGCTGCCGTGCGTGGCGGAATAGATCTCGATGACACCGAGGGCGCAGATGGCAGCAAGGATGGCGAGCAGCCACCAATCGTAGTCGCGAGTTCCGGGTGCGTCTTTCATAGAAAAAACTGACAGTCGACAGCGAACAGCTCAGAGCCGACAGATAAGAACTAAGTGGCTGGTCTGCCGCTAGAAGTGGTTTTCTGTCGAGTGACGTTTCGCTCCCAAGTATTTCGAATAAATCAAACTTAGCGATCTGGATCGGCGATGGCGGCGTGCGCAGGCACGACAGCTGCCGCCGCGGGCTTCACGACTGGCTGCCTCTGAATCGCTGCCGCGGTTGCTGCGCCGCGTTCCAAATCATACCGTGTGTTGCCAGCGGTGAGCTGGCCTTGTGTTTTCTTGGCCTTCTTCTCGTAATAGGCCTTGATGACGTCGCGGGCGACCGGACCCGAAGCTTCTCCGCCGTGCTGTCCGCTTTCCTGGACCAGAACCGCGACGACGATTTCCGGGTTACGGCGCGGCGCGTAACCGACAAACCACGCATTGTCGTCAAATTTTTTCTGCTTGGCCATGCGATCGCGCGTGGCGTAACCAATCACCTGTGCGGTACCGGATTTTCCACTTAGCTCGATACCGGCGAGCCGCAATTCGCCACCCGTGCCACCAGGCTCGTTAACGACACCGTACATGGCGTCGGTGATTTTCTGGACAGTGGAGTCCGAGATTGGGAAGCTCACTTCACCCACATTTTGCGCATCTTTCAAGAGATGTGGCTGCTTGAAAACGCCGCCCATGGCGATTCCGCCGATCATGCGGGCGAGTTGGAGAGGAGTGGTGGTTACGGCACCCTGGCCCACGGCAACAGAGATGGTTTCGCCCGCGTACCATTTCCTATGAAAGACGCGTTCGACCCATTCCTCGGAAGGCATGAGCCCGGGTTCTTCAGAAGGAAGATCGATACCAGTTTTGTGTCCAATGCCAAGTTTGCTGCCGTAATAGGCAAGCCGGTCAATGCCCAGACGCATGCCCACGTTGTAGAAGAAAACGTCGCAGGAGTGGAGGATGGCTTCGTGCAAATTCATTACGCCGTGCGATTTGGCTCCCTTTTTCGACCAATAGACCCAGCATTTGAACTGGCGGCCGTAAAAGGTGGCGTAACCGGGACAGAACGCGGTGAAGCTTTCCGGGGGAATCTTGTCTTCCAGCATGGCGGTAGCGGTGACGATTTTAAAAATGGAGCCGGGAGCAAGTTGGGCTTGAATCGCGCGGTTCAAGAGTGGACGAAGAGGGTCGTCGTTCAGCTTTTTCCATTCTTCCGGAGAAATGCGGACCGCGAAATCATTGGGATCGGGAGTGGGGCGGCTGACCATCGCGAGGACTTCGCCGCTGCGCGGATCGAGAGCGACGACGGCGCCGGGGCGCTCACCGAGAGATTGCTCTGCGACCGTCTGCAAGTCGTAATCGATGGTGAGCTGAATCTGCTTGCCGGGGATGGGCTCCTGTTCGGTCAACTGGCCTAAGTCTTTCACTTCCTTGCCGACGCTATTGACGATGACGCGGCGCATGCCGTCGGTGCCGGTCAGGATGCTGTTGTACTGGCGCTCGAGGCCAGATTTCCCAGCGAGGTCTCCGGGACGGAGCTTGCCGTTGCTGGCTTCGATTTCCTGCTCGCTGACTTCACCGACGTACCCGCTGGCGTGGGCCATGAATCCGTTAGGCAAATAGCGGCGCCGCTGGACCATCAACATTTCGAGCAGCGGAATATCGGAGCGGTGCGACTCGATGAAGGCGACGTCGGCGTTGGTGGCTTCCGGCTTGATGACGATGGGCTGGAAGCGTGGAAGATTCTTGGTGCTTTCGAGTTGATCCTTCAAATCGCTGAGCGGGATGCCCAGGCCATCGGAGATGGCGGGGAGATTCTTGTCGATGAGAGCGGCATCATCGCGAAGGAGAAGGACGCTAAAGGACGGATAGTTGTCGACCAGGACGCGGCCGTCGCGATCGAGCATGCGGCCGCGCGGTGCAATGATGGGGATCGCGCGAACGCGATTGCGCTCGGCCATTTGTGAGTATTTGTCGGAGTCGACGACCTGGAGTTTCCAGAAGCCAATGAGCAACAATCCCACCATGCCCACGATGACGTAGGAGGCGATGGCCAAACGGGCCTGAGGCAAACGATTGTCGTTGCGAAACCAGTACGACACGAAAACCCCGCGCGCGAGTCTTATTTTGTTGCGGCCGTCCAACGGACGGCGCGGTCCTCAGGGCTGTTCGTCGCCCGTCCCGCGAGTGACCGGGACATGCTCGCGTCACGAAAAAATCTTCAGCGTGGTTATCGAAATGTCCGTCGAAAGCTTTTCTCGAAAAAAGTACGAAAAAGATTTCCCAGGAGCTCCCGAATCACTGCCGGACTCGTGCTGCATCAGGTGCTGAAAGAAGGCAGCAAGGTCATTTCCAACGTAGCACTTGGGAAAGAGAGCCGCAAGCCGTCCTGAAGGACAGTTGCTTGGGCAATACCCTGTGGAAAACCTAGGGCATGGGGAGGTGACAGGCGACAGAGCAAGGGGACGGCAGCACCGGGACGAGCTGCTTACTCATAGCGCAGGGCGATCATGGGGTCCACGCGAGTGGCGCGATGCGCCGGAATGAAGCAAGCGGCGAGAGCGACGCCGCCAAGCACGAGAGCGACGCCTATAAGGATCGTCGGATCGGCAGGGTTGACGCCGAAGAGCAAGGCACGCATAAGCTGCGCGAAGACCAAAGCGGCGACCAAGCCTATGGAGATGCCGAAGAAGGCGAGGCGCACGCCCTCGCGGAGAACGAGACGCAGAACGTCCGCTTGGCTGGCGCCCAGAGCCATGCGAACCCCCAGTTCACGCGTGCGCTGGGCAATGGAATAGGAGACGAGGCCATAAAGACCGATCATGGCGAGCAATAGAGCCAGCGCGGCGAAGCTTCCAATCAGATAGGAAGGATAGCGACGAAGGAAGACGGAAGGCGACTGGTCAATGAGCTCTTCCAAGGTTTGCGGCTGAAGGAGAACCAGTTGTGGGTCAACGTCGTGCAATGCCGCACGGAGAGAGGCAATCGTAGTTGCGGGGCTGGCCGAGGCGCGGACAACGTAGCTTATATAAGAATCCGCGGTCTGTAGGAACGGCGCAAAGAGACTCGGTTCAGGCGGGCTATCGAGGCCAGAGTCGGCAACGTCGCCAACGACGCCGACGATTTCGCGGTAAGGCTGTTTGTCCGAGTAAGTGAATCTCAGGCGCTTGCCGAGAGGGTTTTCACCGTGAAGATAACGCTCGATGAAAGACTGGGTGACGACGATATGTTTCGGCCCGTCCGCGGTGTCATCTGAATCATTGAAGAAACGGCCCGAGATGAGAGGGATTTTCATCACGGAAAAATAGTTTGCGGTGATGTCGCGGATATCGCACTCGCTCTCCTGGCCGGCGGCGATGCTCTGTCCTTCGAGGAGGAAGCGGATGGTGTTTCCGCCTCCGGTAAGAGGGACGGTGCTGTTCGATGCAATTCCGGCGAGGCCGGGCAGAGCCGCCGCAAGCTCCGTGAATTGGTGGTCGAAGCGAAGAACGTCCGGATCTTTGGGATAAGAAGTGTCAGGAAGATTCACGGCGAAGGTGAGGACGTTGTTGTAGTCAAAGCCGGGATTGCGATGAAGGAGAACGGAAAGGCTCTTGACCATGAGGCCGGCGCCGACGAGGAGAACGAGACAAAAAGCAATTTCGGCGACAACGAAAGCGTTGCGAAGGCGCGTGCGGCTGCCGCTGGCGGAAGCGCGGGAATCCTCCTTGAGCGCTTCGCCCGCGCTGCTTTGTGACATTTGGAGAGCGGGAGAGAGACCGAAAGCAAGCCCAGTGAAAATGGCGACGCCGCAGAGAAACGCCAGGACTGCCGGATTTTCGTGGGCATCGCGGAAGAATGGAGCAGAATCAAGGAGGGGTTGGGGAATCGCGGCGATGAGAAGAGAGGTCCCCCAGTGCGCAAAGACAAGCCCGAGCGCAGCGCCAGCGGCGGAGAGCATCATGCTTTCCGCAAGGAGCTGAGAAATGAGGCGGCGGCGGCCAGCGCCCAGTGCGGAGCGCACCGCGAATTCCTTCCGGCGGGAAGCAGCGCGAACCATGAGCAGATTGGCGACGTTGGCGCAGGAGATGAGCAGAACAAATCCAACGGCGCCAAACAAGACCAGGAGAAGAGACTGAACGCGGCCGACAATGCGATCACGCAATGGGAACAAGACGATTTGGATGGAACCGTTCGCTTGAGGAAATGCGACGGCGAGAGCGGAGTTAATCGAGTTCATTTCCGACCGAGCTTGGGGGAGGGTGACGCCGGGAGCGAGGCGGCCTATGACAGGCATCCAGCGTAAGTTGCGGCGGGTCGCGCTGTCCGGTCCGAGATGCATCGGCACCCAAAGCTGGGCGTTGCCCTGGGGAGCAAATTCAAAAGCGCGCGACAGAACGCCGATAATAGTGACGCTATTGGCATCAAGCCGGATAGAGCGGCCAATGACGCTGGGATCGCCAGCGAAATTACTGATCCAAAATCCGTAAGTGAGGATGGCGACTTTGGGGCC
>JBARCY010000069.1:0-3954 GCA_049794595.1 Candidatus Acidiferrum sp. | reverse complement strand
TATCTGGCGTGCTTCACAGTTTTCTTCGTTCTTCACGGCAAGAATTATTATCTCGCTCCTGTTTACCCGATGCTGCTGGCGGCAGGAGCGGTGGTGATCGAATCGGCCCTTGAAGGAAGGAAAATGAGGGACCTGGAGACGCAGGGACTTCCGAACGGCCGAAATCGCCTGGCATGGTTGAAGCCCGTCATTGTTGTGGTTCTGCTCGCCAGCGGCGTGCTTTTCGCGCCCGTGGTCGTGCCCATTCTCTCGCCAGACTCGTTCATTACGTACATGAAGCATCTGCCGATGAAGCTGCCGGTGATGGAGCACAGCCACGAGCGGGCCATACTGCCGCAATGGTATTCGGATCAATTCGGGTGGGAAGAGATCGTGGCAGAGACGGCTAAAGCGTATGACCAGATCCCGCCGACAGACAGGCAGGCGTGCGGCATCTTTGCGCAAGACTATGGGCAAGCGGGGGCCATTGATTTTTTTGGACCGCGCTACGGACTGCCTCCGGCGCTGAGTGGGCACCAGACTTACTGGCTTTGGGGTCCGCGCGGATATTCGGGAAATTGTCTGATCGTGTTGGACGACTCGCGGGAACGGCTTGAGCAGTTGTTCGACAGCGTGGAGTACGTGGGAACTTCCGCGGACAATCCATATGCGCTGGAGCGCGATATTCCGGTCTATATTTGCCGTGGCGCGAAGTTTGGAACGCTGGAGAAGATTTGGCCGCAACTGAAGAAGTGGCGATGATCCGGTCCTCTAACACCTGCGAGCACGGAATCGATTTGATGTGGAATCCTGATTGATGCATGCGGTGTGACGCTTCGGAGCGATGGAGCGAACGCGGTACGCACTGCTCGGCGTTGCGTCCGGGCGCCCCGGACAGATAAACTGCCCGCATCATGAAACGAACGTTTGCGACATTTGCTTTCGTTTTGGTTTTTTTTCTTTTTGCGCCGGCTGGACACGCTCAACAGCCAAAGGCTCTTTTTTACATGACTCGCGAGCCGAACTCCGTGCGGTCCTTTCTGGCGCATGCCG
Organism: Candidatus Acidiferrum sp.; assembly: GCA_049794595.1. Classification (GTDB taxonomy): domain Bacteria; phylum Acidobacteriota; class Terriglobia; order Acidiferrales; family UBA7541; genus Acidiferrum. The sequence continues at coordinate 2,922 of JBARCY010000069.1, read as the reverse complement.
ATAAAATCGACATACTCGTTCCCGCGTGGTACGGGGTGGATGCGGACGGACTTGTATCCGGCGGAGCGAACCCGCTGGTTCTTGAGACTGCGCGGCAACATCACGTTCCGGTGATGCCAATCGTGGCGAACGGCGACTTCGTTCAGGCGGAGTTTCACAAGCTGCTGAAGAATCCCACGGCGCGGATGAGCATGATCACGCAGCTGATTCGGGAGTGCAAAGAAAACGCTTACACGGGATTCCAGTTTGATTTTGAAAACGTGCATTGGACAGACCGCGATGCGCTTTCGGACATGGTTCGCGAGGCCGCGGATGCGTTTCACAAGGCGGGTTTGCAGCTAACAATCGCGACCGTGCCCAATGCTCCTGGCGAGCCTGGCGAAAGCGGATTTTCGGCCTGGATTTATCAGAACTGGCGCGGGGCCTACGACCTGAAAGCGCTTGCGGAATCCGTCGATCTGATTTGCTTGATGACCTATGACCAGCACACGCGCTGGACGGCACCCGGACCCGTGGCGGGCTGGGCGTGGACGACGGGCAACCTGGAGTACGCGCTGAAATTCGTGCCGCCGCAAAAAGTGTCGCTGGGCATTCCGCTCTACGGCTACCACTGGTTCGCGGGGACACCGACCAAGCCGGACGAGAACTCCGACTACAAACCGAATCCTTCGGCGGAGTATATCGGCACGGAAGACGCGCTGGACCTCGCCAAGGCGTATGGCGGGCATATCGAATGGGATGCGACGGACCGGGCGGCGTGGTTTTATTTTTATCGGGCAGACACGCGCGAGTGGATTTTCTTTACGGATGCACGCACGTTCGACGAACGCTACAAGCTGGTGAAGGAGCGCGGGATTCAGGGATTTTGTTCGTGGGTGCTTGGAACGGAAGACCCTGCGATCTGGAATTTGTTACCAACGCACAAGTAATCGTCCGCTTGGTGGCCACCACGATGGTTCTTATCCGTAACTATGTGCTTGCGCCGCCTGACAGCCGCAGAACGCCGCGGGTGTAAAATGACTCCAGGGGGCAGTTGCCCTCCTGGGGTCCTGTCTCAAGGTAGTCTCTCGCTGCCTGGTGAGATTTTCCGCCGGTTAGGCGCCCCATTTTGCAAACTTGGGTGGTCCCAGCTCCGCCCCGAAGACGTTGATAAAGACGACAAGGGGGAACCATGAAACTTAGTGCCTCGATCCTTCTTCGCAGCAGTTTGTTCGCACTGTTCCTAGTTTTTGCCGCGCAGGAGACTTTCGCTGCGCCCGGTAGCGCGTTGGTCGTGAGCAATAATCCCGCCGTGTGCCCGGCAGCCACGTTCACATCAATCCAGGATGCAATTAACGCCGCTTCGCCGGGAGACGAGATTGTCGTTTGCAACGGCACCTATGCCGAGCAGCTTTCGATCAACAAATCCCTGGACATCGAGGCCAATTCCGGCGCATTCCTGGTGCCCACTTCGATTCAGCAGAACACAATGAGTCTGGCCACGGGAGACGCGATTGCGGCCGCGGTGCTGGTGAGCGGCGCAACGAATGTCACGATCGCGGGCTTGACCGTTGATGGAATCAACAACGGAATCATGGCGTGCGCGCCTCGGTTGATCGGAGTGTATTTCCAAAATTCTTCCGGGAGCCTGCGACATGCGGCGGTTCGCAACTTTAAGCTTGCGGCCTCGCTAAACGGCTGCCAAAGCGGAACGGGCGTTTTTGTGGAGAGCGGCGGAGGGCAAACATCGGAGGTGGAGATTGCGGACTGTTCCATCCACGATTATCAAAAGAACGGCATCACCGCGAATGAATCCGGAACGAACGCGAAAATCCACGACAATGTTGTCTCCGGCATTGGGCCCACAACCGGCGCCGCGCAAAACGGCATTCAGATCGGGTTTTCCGCAGGCGGGGCTATTCGCGGGAACACTGTGGCGAATAATGTTTGGTCGCCGTGTACGGCTGTCGCGACTTGCGAAACGGTTGCGACGGACATTCTGGTGACAGAATCGGACCATGTGCACGTTACGGATAATACGGCAGGCATCAGCCAGGTTGGAATATTTGTGGATGGCAATGGCGCGGAGGTACGCGGGAACAAGGCATTTTCCGCGAGCGTTTTCGAAAACATTCGGATACAGGGCAACCGCGGCCAGGTCTTGGAAAACCAAGTCTTCAACGGCGGCGACGCAGACATCTACGTGCAGGGAAACAATAATTCCGTCGACGGCAATTCTATTTCCGAAGCGCCGGTTGGCATACTCGAGGCCACGGGCTCGACCGGCAATCAATTCGCTTCAAACAGATTTTTCAATGTGGGGGTGACGATACAGGACCCCGCGGCGAATAGTCTGAGCAAGCGAGTCGTGCCCGACCGGTAGTTTCAATAGAAGACAGAACACACAAGGTGCCGGGCTTCGCGTTTGGAAGATGAATTTCTCCGATGAGGATGGCACCTTGACTGAGCCATGTACAATTCAATAGAGCTCAGTCTCTCAAATGCCCAGCGCCACAACACAATCGCAAACGCATTCGCGCGGACTCATGCTGATCGCGGCCTTCAAACTATTGAAGGGCGCGGTTTTGCTCGCTGTCGGGATCGGCGCGCTGAGATTGCTGCACCGGGACGTGGCCGAAGTGGCAGACCACTGGGTGAACGCGTTTCGCGGAGATCCGCATAACCGCTACATTCACTGGCTGCTTGCGAAATTGCCCATGGTGGATGACCGGAAGCTAAAGGAACTCAGCGTGGGCACGTTTATCTATTCTGCTATTTTCTTGACCGAGGGGACTGGGCTAGCTCTGAGTAAACGGTGGGCGGAATATTTTACGATCATCACGACAGCTTCGTTTCTGCCGCTGGAGGTTTACGAAATCGTCCGGCATGCGACGACGGCAAAAGGAGTCGCGCTGGCGGTCAACATCGTGGTGGTGATTTATC
>JBARCY010000068.1:0-3848 GCA_049794595.1 Candidatus Acidiferrum sp. | reverse complement strand
TGAGCCGTATTGATGGTGCGGAGTGAACCAACCGCCGAAGCCTCATTCGCCGCCATGCGGGAACGGAGCAAGTTCGGGATTGCGATGGCCGCGATGATCAGAATGATCGCCACGACGATCAAAAGCTCGATTAGAGAGAAACCCTTCTGTTTCTTCATGCTATCTCCTTGAAAGTCTGATTACTGTGCTAGAGCACGCACCTACAATGAGCAGGACGGCCCCCACTGTTAACTCATAAATAATTAATATTCTCTTATATGGTAAGATCATTGGACTCGCGGACTTAGCTGCGATTAGCGGGTCCAAGGCAAGTCAAGGGCTGCGCCCGGGGTACGCCAGGTCGCTGCATCGGACGTTATCCGTCACTCCTATGCGGCGTAAAGTGACACCACGCCGCAGTTCTCATTAGGTCTGGGACAGTCTACGGGGTCTTGAGCTCATCCGGGGTCGCCGCTTCTCGATGTTTCCCTACTTAGTCTGCGCGGTTGTTCCGGCTTCGAAAAGGATGGAGCGTCACTGTCAAGCATTGCGACGCGCCATGCTTCGTTCCTATGAGGAGCTCTTTACAGTGGGTACCACGTTGGTCGAAAAAGAAAAAAGCACAGGATAGAAGTCCTGTGCTCTTTGGAATCTGCAGCTCTCGATCATAACTTTATCTGAATCTGAAGCGCTTGGGGTGTGCTCAGCCTCGCTATTGGAGGGGATTCAACCCAGAAGTGCTGCAGGATGCGACAACCCCTGCCGCACCTGTGGGATCTCGGCGAATTACGCCGGACTCGTCCGAACAGTAATCGCTTTGACCGCTTGCGCCAGCCGCAACGGGAATCGCGGTAGAGTTGAAGCTGACGTACGGGCTAGCCGCCGTGCCTGCCCCGACTGAGGGGACTGCTGTGAAGGTGTACCCGGCCTTTGTTCCCGTGCCCAAATTGATGTCGATCAGGCAGGCTGCAGTCGACGTAGCGGTAGGGCACCCGGCAAGAGGAGTACTTAGGGCTGACAACGTGCCGTACCCGATACCGTACGTGGAGTTGAAGGTAACCTCTGCCGTGTTAATGGTTCGCATTGAGCTCACCGCCGAAGCTTCGTTCGCAGACATGCGCGAGCGGAGGAGGTTCGGGATAGCGATGGCGGCGATGATGAGAATAATCGCGACCACAATTAGCAACTCAATTAACGAAAATCCCTTCTGGTTTTTCATACCATGCCCTTTGAGTGATCCCCATCTAAAATTGTTTTGCACTTGGTAGATGGGCACGTTCGTTGCCATGGGCGATCAAAAAAGTCCGCACTCCTGACATGTCCGTAACCTCTTTATTCTTAATGCTTTAGAATGGAATCAAAGACGGGAGCATGGATCTGATCCAGCTGCGGTTGTGTATGCGCAGAACCTGGTGGCTCCTTTTTTGTCCACCGAAATGACAAATTTGGTCACTCCAGATTCCATTCTGAGCCTTCTGTAGGTTGGAGAATTTCAAAACGGTCCTCAGGCACGCTCGCAAACCCGGAAGTTTTATCTAGTACAAAAAAGACTTTGCGCAATCTTCAGACTTTCGCCCCGTCACGTGCACGACCCTCTCCTACGCCAAGTCGATTCATGAAGGCAATCGCAAAATAAACGGTGAGGGCCAGCATTTCCGGCTCAATTGTGTGGCGATTGCGTGCCTGCGGAAAGGCGATGTAAAAAGGGACAGGATAGAAAAGTAGTAAGCCAAGCAATAACCCCTGTCCTTTCAGCTTGTCGCGAGCAGCCAGCAGCCAGCCGAAGAGCGTCAGGAGCGAGAACGGCCCATAAAGCCAAGGGAGCAGAGGTCCACCCCCATAAGGGATCATCCCACCCGACCAGAATGCGCTGACGCGCTTGGCGGTCAATTCGAGAAACTCTCGGGGGTACCCACGCACAAATTCAATCGCTTCGTCACGTTTCGCGGCCACGTAAGCGATCTCGCCCATTCGGGTATATTCCTCGCGCTCTACCTTATTCGCGGAAGGATGCTTGCCCGCCCAACCGAACCCATTGCTCAAGTGATAGTTCCCCAGATGAAGCTCGAAGCCAAAATTGCTCCGGATGAACACAAATTGGCCGAAAGCCACCCGGTTGCGGATGAGCCAGGGCGTCACGATCAGCGAACAGGCAACCAGCGCCTGGGTGGCCTTCCGGAGGAATTGCGGCATCTCCCGCGCCGAGTGGTAGCCCAGCCAAAGAAATGCAACAGGGAAAAATGTGAGCAATACGGGGTTGGTTAGCAGCGCGAGACCCCAGAGCAAGCCGTAGCCAAGCCATTTGTTTCGATTACCAACCGTGGCTGGATCTTCCAGTTCCAGCGTCGCGAGTACCAGATACGCGAGCAGCAGAGCCACCAGGCTTGTCTCCCAAACCTCGGAAGTCGGCCAGGTCCAAAAGTAAGGCACGAGGGCCCACAACCAACACGCCCAAAGTCCCGTGGCCGGACCCATGATGCGCTCGCAAATTCGATAGAGCGGAACACACGTAAGCGCGCCAAAGACACTGTTGAACATGAGGATGACGAATGCGGAAGCCGGAGTGAAAACGCCAAAAAGCTTAAACACCACCGCGCACATGTATGGGTAAACCGGGGCGATCCAAGTGGTCGGACCGGTGAGGGGACCAAAAGGCGATCCGAAGCCATGACCAGTTGCGATCGAGTGCGCGATGCTCCCGATTTCGTATCCAAAGGTGAAGTGTGGGTCCCCCACGGACATCGGCGGAGCTACATGGGTTAGCGGGATGATGTAACTGTGGACAATTAGAATCCGCGCCAGACGCACACCGAACGCCGCCAGGACCATCAGCAAATATGGCCTCTTGCGGATCGCTGTGGCCTCGGGAATGATCCCGTTGGTCATTTTGGATTTAAACGTTGTGCTTTTTCGCGTAGTGCCGAAACGAACGGTAAGTAATCTTAAGAAGATCCGCAGCCCGAGTGCGGACTCCCTCACCCTTTTCCAGTGCTCCCAACAGGTAACGCCTTTCAGTCTCGGCGATCTCTTTCTCGAAGTCGATGCCCTCGGCCGGAAAAGCCAGCCCGCTTGAAGTTCCACTAGCCGCTGCAAATGAAGAGGAGTAGCCCGCGATACGGTCTGGAAGAACGCGGAGGGAAATCTCCCCTCCGGTTTCGAGCGCGACGGCTCGTTCCATGGTGTTCTCCAATTCACGGACGTTGCCTGGCCAATCGTAAGATTCGAGGCGGCGAACCGCTTCCGGCGAGAGTCCCTCCACCGGCTTCTCCATCGATTTCCGGAATCTCTCCAGGAAGTGCCGCGCCAGCAAAGGAATGTCTTCGCGGCGTTCGCGCAACGCGGGAAGTTGGATAGGAATAACGCTCAACCGGTAGTACAAGTCCTCGCGGAAGCGTCCTTCCGCAATTTCTTTTTCAAACTCCTTGTTCGTGGCAGCGATAATGCGGACATCTACGTCCGTTTCCTCGGTGCTCCCGATAGGCCTGACTTTTCCTTCTTGCAGCACGCGGTAGAGCTTCACCTGCATAGTGAGGCTCATGTTGCCAATCTCGTCCATGAAGAGCGTGCCGCCATGCGCCGCCTGAAAAAGTCCCTGGCGGTTCTCGTTCGCGCCGGTAAACGCGCCTTTCATGTAGCCGAACAGCTCGGATTCGAGCAGCGTCTCCGGGAAAGCGCCGCAATTAATGGTTATGAATGGAGCCTGCGCGCGCAGGCTATTTTCGTGAATGGCGCGCGCGACGAGTTCTTTTCCCGTGCCGCTCTCCCCGGTGATCAGGACGCGGCTGGACTGCGGCGCAATGGTTTGAATCAAATCGAAAATGGCGCGCATTTTGGGACTCTGCCCGATAATGTTGTCGAGCCCCGTCAGA
>JBARCY010000067.1:0-10696 GCA_049794595.1 Candidatus Acidiferrum sp. | reverse complement strand
GTGCTCTTCGGTTGGGTTGCGGATACTTTGACTGCCCCTATTTCTCTTCAAAAATTCATCCATCAAGGGTTCGGAGGCACCAGCTTCAGCGATTTTCTCGCGCCAACCCTCAGAACGGCGGTCTTCGGCTTGATCATCGGCGTGATTGGCTGCTTCCAGGGAATGCGCGCCAAAGGCGGCACCGCCGGCGTGGGGCTTTCCGCTACAAGTTCCGTGGTCCTCTCCTCGCTCTTTGTCATTCTGGCCGACGTGGTCTTGGTGAAACTGATCCTGGTGTTCTTTCCATGATGCTTCACGAACAAGCCGCTTCGGTTGGCCGCGAAGAAAGCGCATTTCCCTTGGCGCTGGAGAGTCCCACCGGCCAGAGTGATGGACACGCGGTAGTTCTGCGCGGCTTGAACAAATCCTTCGGGAAGCAGGTCGTCCTGGATGAGATTAATTTGACCGTGAAGAGTGGCGACACTCTCGCCGTTCTCGGACGCAGCGGCACTGGCAAGAGCGTGCTGCTTAAACTGATCATTGGCCTGCAAAAGCCGGATTCGGGCTCCATTTGCGTCCACGAGCAGGAGATCACCCACCTCGATCTTCGGCAGTTGAACCAGATCAGAAAAACAATGGGATTTTTATTTCAAAACGCGGCCCTCTACGACTCTTTGACAGTTGAGCAAAACGTCTCATTTCCTTTGAAGCGCCATTCCAACATGACGAAATCGGAACGCGCCGTCCGCGTCAAAGAACTTCTGGCCAGCGTCGGTATGGAAGGCGATCTCAAGAAAATGCCCAGCGATATTTCCGGCGGCATGCAAAAACGCGTGGGCCTGGCCCGCGCCCTGGCTCTCAAGCCCGGGATCCTCTTGCTCGATGAACCCACCGCCGGACTCGATCCCATCACCTCGGGCGAGATTGATGAGCTGATTCTCAAGCTGCAAGAACAACATCACATGGCTTCGATTGTAGTCACCCATGACTTGCAAAGCGCAAAAACGATCGCGGATCGCATCGCGCTGCTCCACAAAGGCAGGGTGCTGATCGAAGGCAGCTTTGAAGATCTTGTGAAAAGCGATAACAAATTTGTCGCGGAATTTATGAAGCGAGATTCTTAGGGAGCGCATATGTCAAGGGCGGCGAGACTCGGAGTATTTATCATCCTGACGTTGGCGATTCTTGCAGCGGGAGTGTTCATCATCGGAAGCAAGCGCTATTTGTTCAGCCCCACCTATCGATTGAAGGCGCAGTTCGCCACGGTTGTGGGCCTCGATGCCGGCGCCGAAGTGCGCATCGCCGGTGTTCATACCGGCACGGTCCGCGAAATCGACTTGCCAAGCAAGGCGAACGGCAAAGTCACGGTGCTCATGGATCTACAACGCTCGACTCACGCCATCGTCAAGCAAGACTCCGTGGCTTCGATCGAAACGGAGGGCCTCCTGGGCAATGAATATATCGCCATCTCCTTTGGATCCTCCCAGGCGTTGAATGTAAAGGATGACGATACCATCGCCAGCCAACCGCCGATCGTCCTTGCGGACCTGATGAAGAAGGCCGATGGGATTTTGGACACAAGCCAGGAAGCGCTGAAGAACATTACGGTGGCTTCGGCAAACGTGAGCGCCATCAGCGTGAAGATTAATGACGGCCAGGGAACCATCGGCGCCCTGGTGAATGACAAGCAGCTCTATACCCAGCTGAACCAGACGACCGTGGGGTTACGAGACACGGTCAGTCATGCCCAAGCAGGAGTGACCGCCTTCCAGGAAGACATGGAAGCGTTGAAACAGAACTTCCTGGTGCGCGGTTTCTTCAAGAAACGCGGCTATGAAGATTCCGCAGACCTGGCGCAGAACGCAATCCCGGAGCTTCCCCAGACGGCGCCTCTGAAAACATTCACTTTTGACTCGAAGAAGCTGTTCGACAAGCAGGACACCGCCAAACCGCGGAACCAGAAATCTTTGCGCGCTGCCGGCCAGTTTCTAGCGGACACGGAGTTTGGCGTGGCGGTGGTCGTTGTTTCAGCGGGCGGTACCGGCGACGAACACAAGGATGTGGTCCTCACACAAGCCCGGGCCATGGTCGTTCGAGACTACCTGGTCAACAATTTCTCCTTTGACGATACGCAACTCAAAACCATGGGACTCGGCAAAGGAAAGAGCGCAGCTCCTGATTCTGGCTGGGGCACCGTCGAGGTCATCGTCTATCCTCCCGACGCCGAAGTGCCGGCTCAAACCAGCGCCGCTAACCCTAAATGAGTCTCAAAAACGCTCAGTTGCTTGGCGCTTGAGGGCGTAAATGTCGATCCCGCATGAGTAGTGGTTCCTTGCGCGGAAATTCGCGGTCTGGACAAATCGCGAGTAAATCATACAACGTGAAAGGTGATTCTTCGTTCCACAAGAAATCCTCGCCTTGAGAACTGATTTCAACCTCGCTTAATGACAGGAACCATCATCTACAAACTGGCCGCCGGCGCCATCGCCGCCATAGATCGTGCGCAGGTCAGAATCTACTGAGCTAATGGATCATTTTTCAATGCATCGGTGGGCGTGTAATTCATCGATGTATGCGCCGCGACGAATCGATCGCTCAGCTTCTTCATGTTGTCAAACTCGTTCGAAAGCAATTGGTAGGCATTTCGATCGGAATCCATGGAAGCAGCCACCGCTGCCAATCTCAGGTTCCTGAGCGCCGGCCCGCGGAAAAGTGCTATCCAGTCATCGCCCACCGGAAACCCGTTTTGCACCGCGTTTGTTAGCGCAGTTCGCCATTCGCGGACGTTCGCCATTTCTTCGATGCCCTCCTGCAAGAACTCTTTGGAGAATTCGGACTTTTCCCCGGAAACTGTCGTTACTGTATTCGCGGCGGAAGCTGGCGGTGTCAGCGTCAAGGTCGTCTCGTTTCCGTTGAAGGTAAGGGAGCCGTGCGTCAGCCGCGCCAGTGCTTCGAGTTCCACATAGGACTTGCCTTGCATTCGCACAACAGGAATCTGGCCGGGTAGGCCATTAAAGACGAGCGTCCGATTGTCCTCGCCCGCTTGCGACAGGGCCATGCCGGGCATGGCTAGAAGTGCTGCTAATATCAACCACTCAATCGGTGATTTCTTCCGCATGATTCCCCCCTCCGCACTGTAAGGACAGCCATTCACCGAAGATGTCCGATTCTGGACATAAAGACAAAGGAGAAGAAAATGCTCCTCTTCCGTGAAGGCGGGATGATCCAAAAAAAACGTGTGAGTTATTAACCCGAACGGCTGGCAATGCTCCAGAAACAGCCGTTGCATGGGCTTTTCCCTCCTCCTTAGCGTTCTGCCCAAAAAAGGCGCCACAAAATGGCGGTGTGCACAAATGAACAGACGCCTATTTGTGAGGACTGTAGGATTCCGGCATAAACGGCGAGGAGGAAATGTCAGGGACCGGAAAGCAAGGGCTGGGCCGAGTTCTTTTCATTCCCTCGCCGTTTTACGAATTCGGTTGGGAAGAGAGCGGAACGAATGCCCAATAGGTTCTGAAGACCTGCGGGCGGGTTCCTCTCGAATTTGAATCCGGACTTCGAGAGCCCTTCAGTTAGGTTGTACCCCAATGACGAGAGGGCCATTCTCCAAGGTCGCTACCTCCGACCGGGACCAGCGGATGGCCCCTCCCCCTCGTAAGCGAACTGCTAATCGATATTAGGCCCTTTAAAGGGAACCCGATCATCATGTTCCGCTGGACCAGACCTGTTGGAACTCTCCTCCTGGTTGGTTTCGTTGCGATGAACCTGGCTCAAACCTCGGAAGGTGAGCCAAATCAAACATCTTTGTTGCGATCTACCTGCCAGAGTGGTGTGTCTGAGAGATTGGTACTTGGGAAGATGCGCAAAAGCCGCGCGTAAGTAAGGAATGCGCACCTTGAATGTATAGTTCGTTTGCATAATACTCACTCAACCGTTGCAGGGTTTCTTCGGAGGTTTTTCCGTGCGCTTAAGGCAGCCTCGAGCACTCGCCGGGCACGGCGACTTTTCCTCACTGCCGGCATCGCGGCTGCTTTCCCAGTGCTGTCTGCGATACTCGCGATCTTTTACATCAGCTTCAACCGCACGAATTTGCCAGATCCGGATGTTTTTTTTCGTTTTGAGCCTTCCACCACAGGTTACGTTTATGACGCGAACGGTCAAGTCCTGTTTGAGCTGGCGCGAGAACGGCGGCAGATCATCCACTACAAGGACATTCCTGCAGTCGTACGGGAGGCGATACTCTCGGCCGAAGATGAAAACTTTTTCAGGCACTCCGGAGTGGATTATTCCGTCTTCCTGAGCGTTCTGGCCAAGACCAACATTCGGGCCATACTCGCTCATGTCAAAAGCGAGAAGGGTACGAATCCCCAGCAGCGGGAGCTGATGTTTCCGCAAGGCGGCTCGACGATTACTCAGCAGCTCGTCCGCGGCTACTTCCTGCAGAAACTTACCAGCACGGAAAACGGCAGCAAGCCGCAACACTATGGCTTCCTGCCGCGCCTACTGGAGCGCTTCCTCGGAGTCCCTTCTACAAACAAGCTTCTGCGGAAAGTGGAGGAGATACGTCTCTCACTGTGGATTGAGAGAAAGATGCGGAAGCGGTACGGGTCCAAGCAGAAAGCCAAGGAAGAGCTGTTTGCGCGCTACGCAAGTTTCATCTATCTGGGCAATGGCCGCTACGGTTTCGCGGCAGCTTCGCAATATTATCTCGGCAAATCAATTGAGTCGTTTACCGCAGAGGACGCGGGCGATGCTGCACTGCTCGCAGGGATCACCAAGTCTCCCGGCGAATACGCGCCCACCGCTGCAGACGTTCAGAAACCCCTGCGCAGACGGAACCAGATTTTGGCCCTCATGGCCGAGAATCATTTTCTTTCCAAAGAAACCGCTCATCGCTTCGAGCAAACCCCGATTCGACTAGCTGTTCATGTAGCTGAACCTATCGAAGCGCCAGCGGCGGCAGAAAATGTTCTCGAAGAACTCAAAACGCTAAGTCTCCAACTTGGGCCCGCGGCCAGCCCTGAACTCGGAATCGGTCAGCTCTCGGAGGGCCATATCCAGGTTTATTCGACAATCGACAGCCGCATCCAGCAGGTTACGAATACTGGGCTGGCAGATGGCTTAATGGTCTACGAAAAACGACATCCTCGCAGCGCGGGGCTGATTCAGGGATCCGTGGTTGTTCTGCGGAACAGTGATTCCGCGATTCTCGCTGAATCAGGAGGATGGGAGGTCTTTGAGGGCCATAACAACCGGTAGAGCGACTACAACCGCGTCACACAGTCGCTACGACAACCCGGTTCAACGATGAAGCCCATTGTCTACCTTGCGGCCTTTCGCAGAGGAAGTTTCGACCTTGACACCCTTGTGCCCGACGAACCGATCTCGCTGGTTGGCGCCAGGAATCGTCCTCTCCAGTGGATCTCGAACTTCGACGGCGAATTCAAAGGGATGATCCCGGTGCGGCAGGCGCTTGCAGAATCAAGAAACGCAGCCACAGTCTGGATTGCCGAACAGATCGGAATGAATTCTGTCTTGAAGACCGCGCGAGACCTTGGCATCCACACGAAGCTGGAACCGTACGCAAGCACAGCCCTTGGAGCGTCCGAAGTCTCTTTACTCGAGCTCGCAAACGCCTATCGTGTGATGGCCAGCGGCATATCCGCGGACCCACACGTGATTGATCGCATCGAAGACGCGGCCGGAGAAATAGTCTCCAGCCGCAAGCCGCCTTGCTGCGATTTGAATGCAGCCGGTTTAGCGTTGACTATGATTCAGAAAGCGTTGCGCGGGGTCGTGCACATTCCTTCGGGCACCGCCCATGCGCTCGACTCAAGCGCCCTTCCAATCGCCGTGATGGGAAAAACGGGCACGACAAACGGCTACCGAGACGCTCTTTTTGTGGGATCCACCTATGGGCCCCAACCGTTCCCGTCACGGCAGTCGCACCGGCCGCTAACTAGAAGCTTCCTGTGTTGATGGTGGATGTGTTCATCGCCTTTCGGAATTGGACACTGATGAGAGAAAACCAATAAAACGGTTGAATGTCCTTTTTTGCACAGTTTCAAGGGGAAGCGCCTTGTTATGCTAAGAATGGCCGGTGGAGTGGCCACGTGACGGTGGCGCCCCCAATTCAATATGAAAACAGCAAGCGCCAAGAAAAAAAGCAAGAACGGCTCCTTTGACCCGCAGGTCTTTCTAGATACGGCCGGAGTTTCGAGAAAAATTGTGGAATACCGGCGGAACGAGTCGATTTACTCGCAAGGCGACGCTGCGGAAAGCGTAATGTACGTCCAGAAGGGCGGCGTCAAACTGTCGGTGGTGAACGGGTCCGGGAAGGAGGCGGTGGTCGCAATGTTTGGCCCGACTGACTTTTTTGGCGAGGGATGCATGGCAGGCCAGACGGTTCGGATGGGCACGGCTGCAGCCGTTACGCCGACCACGCTTCTCGCGATTGATAAGAGCGAACTACTTCGCGTCCTTCATACAGAGCAGGAGTTATCCGACCATTTCATCCGATATATGCTCGCGCACAACATCCGGGTGGAGGAAGATCTAATCGACCAGCTTTTCAACTCCAGCGAAAAACGCCTGGCACGCACGCTTCTGCTTCTAGCCCGCTACGGAAAACAGGATCAGCCGATTCGCATTCTGCCGAAGGTCTCCCAGGAGACTCTGGCGAGCATGGTGGGGACTACCCGTTCGCGCGTGAATTTCTTCATGAATAAGTTCAGAAAACTGGGATTTATCGAATACAACGGTAAAATCACGGTTAATAAGTCATTGTTGACGGTTGTCTTGCATGAGTAAAGCGAGTCGCCGCTCTTCGTAACCCGGACACGATTTCAGTCTCGGCCGAAAAGTGTGCGTGCCACAGCACGTCCGAGCCAATCGCATCTTGGGCGACTACGCGGTGATTTTGCCGCGAGTCATGGATTCACGGGAAAACGAATGTCCTTGCCGAAAACAATGCTTCCCTCGGAAACCATGGATTTGATGGATTCGACGCCTCTTGTATTAGACGAGACGGTGCTCAAGCTCACAGTTGCACAACTGCGCTCGGGACTCCCAGGGAGAATCGCGGTCGTGGGCAACTATCTCCCGCGGCATTGCGGAATTGCAACGTTCACAACGGACTTGTGCGACGCTATCCATGCAGAATTCGGCGCTGCGGAACTGCTCGCGCTGCCGGTCAACGATACGGAAGAAGGATATGACTATCCGGCCAGAGTGCGGTTCGAGCTGTCCGAAGATAACCTGGCATCCTACCGACAGGCGGCCGACTTTCTGAATTTCAGCAATATCGATTTGGTCTGCTTGCAGCACGAATACGGAATCTTTGGAGGCAACTCCGGGGCACACATTTTGGAGCTTCTGCGGCGTCTGCGAATGCCCATCGCAACGACGTTGCACACGGTACTTCGCGACCCAAACCCGGCACAACGCGCCGTGATGGAGGAAATTGCAACACTCTCGGACCGGCTCATCGTGATGAGTCAGCAGTCCTCTGAGATCCTGCAAGAAGTGTTTCACGTCCCGGCTGAGAAGATCGATCTGATTCCACATGGAATCCTGGATCTCCCGTTCACTGACCCGAGTTTTTACAAGGACGCATTTGGAACGGAGGGAAAAGAGGTTTTACTCACGTTTGGCCTGCTTTCCCCCAATAAGGGCATTGAGAACGTTATAAAAGCGCTGCCGGCGATCCTGGCGCGACACAGCAATGTTGTCTACATGGTTTCCGGCATAACGCACCCGCATATTTTGCGGCGAGAAGGAGACAAGTACCGAGAGTATTTGCAGAAGCTGGCGCGCGATCTTGGCGTTGAGGCCAATGTAATTTTTCGCAATCGTTTTGTGAGTCCCCAAGAGAGGGTGGAATTAATCGGGGCGGCGGACATTTATAACACCCCTTACAAGCACAAGGCACAGGTCGTTTCCGGCACGCTGGCTTATGCATTGGGCGCCGGCAAAGCTATCATTTCAACGCCTTACCTGCATGCCATCGAGTTGTTGGACGACGAGCGGGGCGTGCTTGTTCCCTTTGACGATCCCGGGGCAATAGCCGCAAAAACGGTGGAGCTATTATGCGACGGCACAGCCAGGCATGCCATGCGGAAGCGGGCTTATCTTTATGCACGAGACATGGTTTGGAGCCGCGCAGCGCAGAAGTACATGAAGAGTTTCGAACGCATCTATAACGAGCGTTTGCGAAATCCACGCGCCACCTATCTGGCGCAAAACACGGAGAAAAAACTCGACCGCCTTCCCGCTATCAAACTGGATCACCTCTACCGAATGACTGACCATACAGGAATGGTGGAGCATGCCGTTTTCGTGGTCCCGAATTATCCGGAAGGCTACTCAACCGATGACAACGCGCGCGCTTTGATCGTTACCACGCTCCTGGAAGAAATTGGGGTCCACGCCCCGGCGAATTCGGCCGACTTGGCTTCTCGATACCTGGCTTTCCTGTGGCACGCGTTTGACCCCGGCACCAAGCGCTTTCGAAATTCACTCACTTACGAATGCCAATGGCACGAAGCGGAAGGATCGGAAGACAGCCATGGCCGAGCGTTGTGGGGGCTGGGAACCGTGCTCGGGCGATCCAAAAACGCGGGATTGCGCGGAGCCGCGGGACGCATGTTTGAACTCGCTGTTCCCGCAGCGGTCGAATTCAAGAGTCCGCGGGCCTGCGCTTTCGCATTGCTGGGACTGCAAGAGTATCTCGACTCGTTCCCGGGGGACCGCGCTGCGCTGAGTGCCTCGGACGCGCTTGCAAATCGGCTTCTCAATTCATACCGCGCCCATCAATCGGATGCCTGGAAGTGGTTTGAAAATGGGCTAGCTTATTCGAATGCACGATTGCCGCAGGCATTAATGCGAGCGGGAGTGCGCGCCGGGAACGAAGAGATGGTATCGGCGGGTCTCGAAGCGTTGGATTGGCTGGTCACGCTTCAGCGCTGTGATGTAAAGGGCCATTTCGTGCCCATCGGTTCGGAAGGCTTCTATTCCAAGACAACGGAGCAGGCTCGCTTCGACCAGCAACCAGTGGAGGCATGCGCAGCTGTTTCGGCAGCTCTTCAAGCCTACCGTGCAACAGGTAAAGGCCGCTGGCGCAAAGAAGCGTGGTCCGCTTTCAATTGGTTCTTGGGAGATAACGATCTGCAGATCGCTCTCTACGATCCGGCGACCGGGGGTTGCCGAGACGGACTCCATCCAGATCGCGCTAATGAAAATCAGGGCGCGGAGTCCACCCTTTCCTTTCTGATGGCGCTTCTGGAAATGCGGCAGCTCGAACATTATGACGCTACGGGAAAACAAATCTGAAGCCTGGAGCCCTTGTCGTATAACCTGAACAAACTTTTAGGAAATCCCCTCCATGAACGCACTGAGATTCTCGACAAAGGCCACAATGATTCAATATGAAACTTTGTTTCAGCGGCATCCGGGTAACCCAATCTTGACGGGAAAGGATTGGCCTTATTCGATGAATAGCGTGTTTAACGCCGGCGCAACGATGTTGCCGGATGGTTCCACGTTGCTGCTTTGCAGAGTGGAAGACCGCCGCGGACTCTCCCATTTATGCGCCGCGCGCTCGATGAATGGCGTTGACGGATGGCAGATCGATCGCGAACCCACCCTCTTGCCGAATGCGGAGGAATACCCCGAGGAAATCTGGGGCATTGAGGATCCACGCATCACCTATCTGCCGGAACTCAAGAAATATGCCGTGGCATATACTTCGTATTCCCGGGGCGGTCCCGGAGTCTCTTTGGCGCTCACGAACGACTTTCGGAGCTTCGAGAGGCTCGGAGTGGTCATGTCGCCCGACGACAAGGACGCTGCACTACTACCGCGAAGGATTGGCGGATTTTGGGCGTTGATTCACCGACCGATGACACCGCTTGGAGCTCACGTTTGGATCTCTTACTCTCCCGATCTACGTCATTGGGGAAATCACAAGTTGATGCTGGAAGCCCGCCGTGGCGCCTGGTGGGATGCTAATAAGATTGGCATGTCGCCGCCGCCGATTGAAACTTCAAGGGGATGGCTAATGATCTACCACGGCGTGCGAAGGACGCCTTCGAGTTCCATCTATCGGTTAGGTCTTGCTCTGTTCGATCTTGAAACGCCGGAAAACTGCCTCATTCGGGGGGATTCCTGGATGTTTGCCCCCGAAGAGGATTACGAACGGCAGGGAGATGTGCAAGACGTTGTTTTTCCTTGCGGGTATACAATTGCGACGGACGGCGATACGATCAATCTCTACTACGGCGCTGCCGATTCAAGTATTGCCTTGGCACATGGCAGTATTCGTTCGCTGCTGACATGGCTGGACGTTAACGGACATTCGGAACATGGGCACGACCGGCGTCATAAGTAATTCCATTGCAGACCTGGCGCAAACTCCACGTTGAGCGCGCAAGCGGCAAATTCGGAAGTTGTTGGAATCGGGTGATCCCGGCCTCGCGACCGGTGACTGTTGAAGGGGTCAAGTCCCGCTGAAATCAGGGCTCGGGGTCGCAAGCGGCTGCTTGCGCCTTTACAGAAAAGAAGTTTGCATGGAAGTCGTTCTGACTCCACCGCTCAACGCAATACTCGAAGTCCACGGGTCTTGGCGCTCCACCGGGAAGTTTTCAAAAGACACCAAACATTCAACCCTACGAGAGAAAAGCACCAGGGTGCCAACTCCACTGGCAAAACAGGCTAGACG
>JBARCY010000066.1:0-2454 GCA_049794595.1 Candidatus Acidiferrum sp. | reverse complement strand
TCGCCGGAAAGCGCGGCCCAGCGGAACGGGCCTTTCCCCTCGCAGAAGAGAGGCCGGATGTAGGCTGGCACAAACCCCGGAAAGTCATAGGCGTTCTTCACGCCGTGCTCGTAGGCGAAGGTTCGAAGATTGTTGCCGTAATCGAATGTGACGGCGCCGAGCTTCTGCAAGTCGAGCATGCCTTGAACGTGCTCGGCCATCGCCGCAAGCGTTCGCTTGCGATACTCATCAGGATTTGATTTGCGCAATTCCAGCGCGGCTTCGAGAGACATGCCATTCGGCACGTAGCCGCCGATGGGATCGTGCGCGCTGGTTTGGTCGGTCAAAAGATCGGGCACGACGCCGCGCTTGGCAAGCTCCGGAATTAAATCGGCGCAGTTGCCCACCAATCCGACAGAGGTTGCTTCGCGCTTGCGAACGGCATTTTTCAGGATGCGCAGCGCCTCGTCGAGACTCGTCACCATCACGTCGCAGTAGCCGCCCTTGACGCGCCGCTTGATGCGCTCCGGGTCGACGTCAATCCCGAGAAACGCGGCCCCATTCATCGTCGCGGCGAGTGGTTGCGCTCCGCCCATACCGCCCATGCCGCCGGTCACAACCAGTTTGCCAGCCAGGTCGCCGCCAAAATGTTTTCGCGCCGCCGCTGCAAATGTTTCGTAGGTGCCTTGCAAAATTCCCTGCGTGCCGATGTAAATCCAGCTCCCCGCCGTCATTTGGCCGTACATCATCAGCCCGGCGCGATCCAGCTCGTTGAACTTTTCCCAATTGTTCCAGTGCCCTGTCAGGTTGGAATTGCAAAGAAGGACGCGCGGCGAATATTCATGAGTGCGGAAGACCGCGACGGGCTTGCCCGATTGCACCAAGAGCGTCTCGTCCGATTCCAGCGCCTTCAGCGACCGCACAATCGCATGAAAGCACTCCCAATTCCGCGCCGCTTTCCCCGTCCCGCCGTAGACCACCAAATCTTCCGGCTTCTCCGCAACCTCCGGGTCCAGGTTGTTCATCAACATCCGCAGCGCCGCTTCCTGCTGCCACCCCTTGCACGAAAGCGCAGTGCCGCGCGCCGCGCGAAAAGGCCCGCGCGACAAGGCTCCGTCAGCCACCGTTCCAGAAAGCGTAGCGCCCATAAAGAAACTCCGCGTTTCATCTTAACGCAGCCCCGTCCCCCGCACCACACTATGCTGCCGCTTTGGCCATGCTCGACGCTGGCGTGGCGCATCAGCTCGCGATTTCCCGGCCGACTCCCCTGCTCCGTATCCAATGTGCGAGATTAAGGCTAGGAAAGATTAATAAGATAAGAGCCCATACTAAAATGAACGCGAGCGCCCAGATGTTCGAGTTGAAATAGAAAGTGTGAATGTTAACGCCGGATGCGCGAGTCAACTCGTAGAACGACGTGAAGCACTCCACGAAGAGCAACGTTCCCCAAAAGACTAAAAGCAAATTGAACCACACCCGGCCTTTCGACATGCTTGAGGGCGACGATTTTATCCGGAACCTTCGGCGGTCCAGAGTCCGTCCCGCCAAGTACCACAGAACCACAACGCCAGCTAGGTAGAATACATCTTCCACACCGACACCCCACACGGGATGACCTTGCAACCGGAGCAATAGAGCCAATCCCCTGAACGGAAGGGCCGGGGCGTTAATGCCGTGCGAAATTGTGTTGGTCGCAATCACGCACTCGTCAATGAAAACCTCCCGTCGCGGAAACCGCCACCAATTTCTGTAGACGATTGGTATGACTAGGTCTGTCCACACCAACAAAATCGTCGCGATAAACACTTGAACGAGCGGGAGAACGACTGCGAATCTCACTCTCCGCATCACGAAGGCTCCTTGCCCAACTCGGCATATTGATTCTATCTATAGACGCCAGAGAGTCGGCAACCGTGCCGCTGAAGTCTAACCGCTGATGAACGCCTTAATAGGAAACCGACCCACACCAGTACCGGAGTTGGATTGCGCACCGAAATGGCCTAGGGTAGAGTCAAAGATTCCGATGAACTACGGCACGCTCCCGTCACGATTGCTCAACGCCGTCGACTCCCTGCCAAATCCTCGCGCGCAGATGTTTCGTGGTGCCGATGGATGGAAGCCAATCACTTCCGAGGAATTCCTGCGCCGCGTCGCTGGTCTCTCGACCGCACTTGTCGAGCTGGGAGTGAAGCCCGGGGACAGGGTCGGACTGTTCGCAGCCAATCGCCCGGAATGGCACACGGCCGATTTCGCCATCACGGGCGCCGGCGGCGTCACCGTTCCAATTTATTTCAATGAATCGCCGGAACGGATCACGTACATCCTCAACCACTGCGGCGCGAAAATTGTTCTCGCAGCTGGCGCGGCGCAAATGCATAAGCTTCAGGCCATTCGCACTCAGCTTCCGGATCTGGAACAAATTATACTCGCGGATTGTGGCGCCGATTTGCCGGCGGATTGTTTGCGCTATGAAAC
>JBARCY010000065.1:0-20887 GCA_049794595.1 Candidatus Acidiferrum sp. | reverse complement strand
TACGCGAGGCCATCAATGACCTGACCATTCTGACCCACCAGCTCAATCTGCCTGCCGTCGACTTCCGTTGGCGGCATTTCGAGGGTGTAACCGAGTCCGTAGGTCAGCGTAAAGGAGGGCTTCAGATGCCATGAATCACTCCAATACACGTTGTAATAGGGAATGGTGCTCTGGTCTTGCGCATGAGTGAGCGGGGGGTTAAGCGCCAAATCGGCGCCCTGACGCGTATAGGCGATTTGCGACTGGCTCACAATCCCGAGGACCACGGAACTGAGGGCTCCCCATGTGTCGGCATTGACACCGGCCGGCAGAGTGCTGGCGAAGCTCACATTACCACCCGAGCCGTTGCCGCCGTTGTTCATACCGAGCTGGTAGGTCGGGGTGTAGTTGATGCCGCCGCCGTTGTCCGAGCGCTGGTGGTAGTCCCAGTTCCGCTGATAGGCGCCGCCGAAGGTCATCAGGTGATTGCCCTTCAGCATGGTCCAGTCATCGCGGAGGAACTTATCCTGACCATCCCAGAAGCGGGTGCGGACGTTCTGGGTATTAACGTTGTAAGGAGCGAGTGTTTCCGTAGCAGTCTCGCCGAACGGTTCCAAAGCTCCGCCGAGTCCGCTGATCTGTGGGGGACCGCCGGCAGCATTCCAAGACCAGTAGTTGCGTAGATAGCTAAAGTGCAGGTCATTGGTGGTATTGGAGGTGACGTTAATGGTCAAGCCCGCGACGTAGTACCAGGGCTGCTGCGGCCGGTTGGAGAGGGAGGCAGGCGTCCCGAGAGTATCGCCGGGGAAGAAACCGCCGATATCCACTTGGCTCTCGGTGACGTTATTCAGCCGATAGTACCGGTAGCTGCTGTTGAAATGAAACTTTGAGCCAAAATCGTGGTCGATGCGGGCCACAAAGAAGTTAGAAGTCTGGGGCTCCGACATGTTGGCCGAGAATTCCTGTTCGTTGACGCCGTCGCACAGGGGACTGCCGGTAAATACGCCGCAACCAGTTGAGGTTGGCATCGGTTCGTATTTACTCCACATTTCGGAGACGTCAGGATTGAGTCCGATGCCGCGAGGATCGCAAGCGGCGGTGCCGGACGGCCCGCAATTCATTCCTGTTTGCATGTTGTACTGCACGCCGCCGATGGTAATGATGCCCTCCCGCAGGGTAGCGCTCGGCACGATCGTGTTGTAGGTAGTAGAGTTCGGCCAACGGAAACCTTCAAAGTTGGCAAAGAAATAGGTCTTGCCGCCCAAAAGGGTTTTGGGAATGATCGGCCCTCCACCAGAGCCGCCAAAGCGGTTGTAGTGAAATATGGGGAGTGGAGTATCGCTATTGTTGTTGTTCCACGTGTTAGCATCTATTCCGTTATCTAAATAGTACTCATAAGCGGTACCGTGCCAAGCATTGGTGCCGCGCTTGGTAACCACCTGAACTTCAGCACCCGAAGAGCTATTGAAGTCTGCCGTTTGGTTAGCCGTATCGACCTTGAACTCTTCGACGCTGTCGATCGGGGTAGGCATGACGCCGGTGGGCGCGCCACCGCTTCCACTATTCTTGACGATGCCGCCAGTGGGGTCGTCCGCGAAGGAGGGTGTGTAAACCTGCATGCTGCCGTCCATGTCATTCGTGTTCTGGCCGCCATCGAGAAGGAAAGTGCTCTGGTCAACGACCGCGCCGGCGACGCTGCCTTCAGGAGAGACGCCAGGCTGGAGCGTCATGAAACTTCCCGTATCTCGGCCAATGGCCGGCAAGCTCTGCAGGGTAGCGCCGCTTACGGTGTTGCCCACCGTAGCATTCAGGGTCTGAAGTTCCGCGCCTGTGCTTATCGTGACCTCGACAGTTTCGGCTACGGAACCCAATTCCATGCTGACGTTCAGGGTGAGCGTCGAGCCAACGGTTACAACTTGACCGGTGAGCTTGGAAACACGAAAGCCCGTCTTGTTGACAGAAACGTTGTAGGAACTAGGTACAACGTTCGCGAAGAAGTATCTTCCGGTGTCATTCGTGATTTCCGAGCGCGAAATATTTGTCGACGTATCCGTCAACGTGACCGCAGCACCGACAACGGCCCCCCCGGACGGGTCCGTAACCGTTCCTGCAACCGTGCCCGTGCTCGCGGCTTGACCGAACAGCGAGGACGGAGTCACGGCAAACAAACAGAACAACGCAGCTAGGAGCAGAGCCACTCGCTTACTTGACATTCAACTACCTCCTGGAAGGGCCTTGAGGCCCTAAACATATCGAGCAGGTGAAGCACTTCAAACATTGCCTACAGCACAGAATTCATCGAACTTAACTTGAATGAGGCAGCCACCAGCACAATCGTATGGCAAAGACATTTGCAAGCTAACTTCCAATGGCCCACAAAAAGATAAACCGAGTACGCTCTATCAATTATCTAAAATTGAGATTACTTGGCCTCGACTCAATCTACGTCGCGCCATATTTAGCTACAGGCTTTCATAGGAGAGATACAATTTCTCCTCTGACAAAGCAGCCATAAGCGAGCAAAGCCCCCCAGCCAAGAGTGTAGAGACGGTAAAATGTGCTCGAATGCGCTGGGCAAAAACAACCCCGACTCTTTGCTATGGGGCCGTTATATATTGCCGCAGACAGACTTTGTCAATAAGAATCTGACCAGCGAGGAATATAAACTTTAGATAGACCGGATGAAAAAGACGGAGAATCAAACGATCAGCGAAGAATGGTTCTAGTACGCCTAAGCCCACAGGCTTAGAATTCCAGGGGCGCGCCGTGTGATAGATTCGGATTGAGGGGAATTTTGAGCCGACTTTTTCTACGAGGAAGCCTGGGATTTCTGCTCTTGGTGAGCGCCGCGCGGCCACTGCGTGGACAGCCCCAGCAGGATTACGTTGGAGCAGACGCATGCGCCAACTGCCATGCGGGAGTCCAGCAGGAATGGTTGGGATCATCCCACGCTCGGATGATGGAGCCCGCGACGAGGGAGCGCGTGAAAGGAGATTTTGCGCAAGGAAAAGCCGTGTTGCGAGGAACGACCTACCTTTTGCAAGTCCGCGAAAATCAATTTTACATCACGGAGCCGAATCTGTCGGGCAAGCCGTTGGAGCATCGAGTGGAATATACGCTCGGGGAGCGGCGATTTCAGCATTACCTTACTACGCTGGCGGATGGACGGATCCTTGTACTCCCTCCGACGTGGGACATCACGCGGAAGAAGTGGACGCTTGATCTTGATATCGGGAATCCGGAAGAGGGGCAGGGAGATCCGATCCAGGTCTGGAACAAGAACTGCTACTCATGCCATGTGAGCGGGGGACAAAAAAACTTTGACTTGGAGAAGCTGCGCTATCAGACGACGTGGCAAGACTTGGGGATCGATTGCGAGAGCTGCCACGGACCGGGAGGAGAACACATCGCCAAAGCGACGGGCGCAAAGGCGATGGACGCAACCACGCGCGCACAGATAAAAGAAACCATTGTCAATCCGGCGCGACTGAACGCGGCAAGCAGCACCACAATTTGCGCGCAGTGCCACTCACTTCGCGATATTTATGCGGCTAACTTCAAAGCGGGCGCAAACTACTACGATTACTTTACTCCCGTGATGGAATACCGGTTGCCGGCGTCAGCAGACTCGGCCTATTGGCCCGACGGACGGCCGCGACAGTTGGCAAATGAAGTATTTGGACTTTGGCAGAGCCAATGCTTTTTGAAGGGAGGCGCGACCTGCGCCACCTGCCATACGCTTCCGCATGCCTCCGACGTTGAGCACGATACGCTGCTGCGGCCAGCCAACAATGCGCTTTGTACGGGT
Organism: Candidatus Acidiferrum sp.; assembly: GCA_049794595.1. Lineage (GTDB taxonomy): Bacteria > Acidobacteriota > Terriglobia > Acidiferrales > UBA7541 > Acidiferrum. The sequence goes on along the minus strand of JBARCY010000065.1, from coordinate 17,100 downwards.
TGCCACACGAAAATCGCGGCGAACACTCCCGCGCACACTCATCATGCCGCGAAGAGCACCGGCAGCTTCTGCATTGAATGCCACATGCCCGCCACGGTGGTCAGTTTGAAGACGCAGATGCGGGATCACTCGATCAGCATACCCACGCCGGAAAACACCATCCGACATGATATCCCGAATGCGTGCAATGTCTGCCACCGCGACAAGGACGCGGAGTGGACATTGCGGCAGATGAACGCGTGGTATGGAGAAAAAGCGCGGCGGAAATTCGTGAACCGCGCGGATGCTTTTACGCGGGCGAGGCTGGGCGACGCGGCAGCGGTTCCTGAATTGCTGAAGTTGCTGGCGGACCCATCGGGTGGGCCATTGATACGTGCCAATGCGGCGGGGTACCTAGGGAGCTTCTCAAATGATCCCTCGGCGTATGCCGCGCTGCTGCTTGCCTTCGCGGATTCCGAACCGCTGGTGCGCTCGACAGCGGCGACGACAATAAGGCCTAGCGCGGCCCAGCGAGAAGAATTGGCGACAAAGCTGGTGACGCTACTTCGGGATCCGATTCGCACGGTACGGATGAGCGCGGCGATTGGCATGGTGGCGATGGGAGTGCGGCCATTTCCGGGCGAAGACGGAGAGCGGTACGAACGCGCTAAAGCGCAATACCATGCGCGCGCTGAACTGGACTCGGACGATGCGCAACAACAGCTCGCCGCCGGAAAATTTTCGTTTTTGTCGGGCGACATGGCTGGAGCGGTAAGCGCTTTTCGAGCGACGCTAAAGCTCGATCCTACAATTCCGGCACAATACTATCTCGGCCGGTCGCTGGCAGAGGAAGGCGACTTCACGTCGGCGCGGCAGGTCCTGAACGAGATTCCGCGCGATGACAGGCTGTACGACGTGGCGCAACGATTGCTCGCGGAGATCGCAGCGAAAGAGCCGAAGCCTGAGCAGACGCAGGCGGAGAGCGCAGGTTCGAAGGGCGGCGGGGCCGAGGGCCAGACGAAATTTCTGAGCGGGCAAGTCTTGTATCAAAGCGAGGAGTACGGCGCGGCAGTGAAAGATTTAGAAGAGGCTCTGCAACTTTCCCCCCAGGCGGAGTGGGCGACGAAAGCCGAGATTTACCAGGCAATTTGCCTCGAAAAGCTGGGGCACACGAGCACAGCGGAGGCGGCGATGCGAAAGCTCTCCGAGCAGCCGGAGGGCCGGGCGAACGTGGACTTACAAGTGGCGTTTGTGGAGTTACTGTACGAAACGGGACGCCCGGAAGAGGCGCTGAAGCGAGTGGATGGCGTCATCAGCGGAGATCCGAAGGATCCCAGGGCTTATTTCTGGCGCGCTAAGGTACTTCTGCAAGTGCGTCGTACAGACGAAGCGGCGAACGCAGCGGAGCAAGCCGTACGCTTGCTGCCGCGATTTCCCGAAGCGCACAACTTGCTGTTGCGAATTTACCAGATGCAAGGCCGGAGTAAGGAAGCAGCGGAGCAAGCGGAATGGCTAAGAAACTATCAACGGCAAAAAGATTCGCACTAATCGCGTTGCTCGCGGCGGCTGGCTCGAGTGCGCGAGCGCAAATTCGGTTCGAGGATGTGGCGAGAAAGGCCGGGCTTAACTTCGAGCTGCACAATGGCGCGGTAGGAGAATTCCATCAGCCGGAGCTGATGCTGGGAGGAGTGGCCGTCCTGGACTATAACAATGACGGCTGCATGGACATTTTTTTTACGAACGGCGCGGAGATGCCATCGCTGAAGAAAACCGGCCCGAAGTATTCCAACCGGCTGTATCGCAACAACTGCGACGGAACGTTTACGGATGTTACGGAAAAAGCAGGGGTGGCAGGAGACGGGTATTCGATGGGAGTGGCCGTGGCGGATTACGATAATGACGGGTATCCCGATATTTTTGTGGCGGGGGTGAACCGGAACATCTTGTATCACAACCGGGGAGATGGCACGTTTGAAGATGTGACAGAGCGAGCGCACCTTGGGGGAGTCGATCCGCGTTACGGGAAGTTGTGGTCGGTGGCGGCGGCGTGGGTGGACGTGGATAACGACGGGTGGCTGGACCTGGTGATAAGCAATTACGTGCAGTGGGATCCGAAGGTCGAGCCGAAATGCGGTACGGCGCAGAAGCCGCTGTACTGCCACCCGAGCGCGTACCATGACAGTCATAATCAACTTTTCCGCAACAACCATGATGGGACGTTTACGGACATCTCGGAGAGCTCGGGAATAGGCGCCAAGTTTGGCAAAGGGATGGGCGTGGCGATCGGCGATTATGACGGCGACGGCTTGATGGACATTTTCGTGGCTAACGATAGCGTGCCGAATTTTCTGTTTCACAACCTGGGACACGGAAAATTCGAAGAAGTGGCGATGCTGGCGGGCGTGGCGCTGGACGATAATGGGCGGCCGGTCGCGAGCATGGGGGCGGATTTTCGGGATTTTGATAATGACGGACGGCCTGATCTGATCTTTACGGCCATGATCAACGACACCTTCCCGCTTTTTCGAAACACGGGGAAGACTCCGGAATTCGAGGACGCGACGGCGCGGTCGGGGCTTGCCGTTGCGACACGAGCGCTGACGGGTTGGGGCATCGGAATGTACGATTTTGATAACGACGGCTTCAAGGATGTTTTCACGGCTAATGCGCATTTTCCTGCGCTTGAAGAGTCGCTGGGCACAGCGCCAGAGCTGCCGAATTCCGTGTTTCGCAACAAAGAGGATGGGCGATTCGAAGATGGATCGAAAACCGCCGGGGCAGATTTTCAGGTCCCTGGCCAATATCGTGGCGTAGCGTTCGCAGATTTCGACAACGATGGGCGGGTGGACGCCGTTGTCTCCAATGTGGATGGACCAGCGCGGCTCTTCCGCAACGTGACCGCGGGTAGCGGGCATTGGCTGGCACTGAAGTTGAGAGGCACAAAGAGCAATCGGGACGGGATTGGCGCGCGGATTGAAGTTACATTACCGAGCGGGCGCAAGCTATTCAACCATTGCACGACGAGCGTGGGGTATGCCTCTTCCAGCGAGTCCCTGGTGCGGTTTGGCCTGGGTAAAGAAGCAATGGCAAAGCTAATTGAGATTCATTGGCCGAGCGGGCGGGTGCAGCAGCTTCACGATATTAAGGCTGATCAGATTCTGGAAGCTCGCGAGCCTGATCGGACACAAATTTTCCCCCGAACAAACGATTGAGGAATCGCGGCTAGTTTTCTGAATAGACAGTGCGGCCGCCGACGACGGTGCGCAGGACAGTCACCTTTGCGAACTGCTTCGGCGGAATTTTGGTGAGGTCATCGGAGAGGATGACGAAGTCGGCGAATTCGCCGACTTTTAGCTCCCCCTTTTTCCCTTCCTCGAACTGGGCGTAGGCGGAACCGCTCGTGTAAGCGCGGATGCAATCTTGGAGAGAAATTTTTTCTTGCGGCTGCCATCCGCCGGCGGGACCGCCATCCGGGAGTTCGCGGGTGACGCAGGCATAGAGGCCGCGCATGGGATTGATGGGCTCGACGTCGTAATCGGTTCCGAAGGCAAGGTGTGCTCCACTCTTCAACAAGGAGGCCCAGGCATACGCCCCCTTGGAGCGGTCCGGCCTGAGGCGTTGTTCGGCCCAGCGCATGTCGGTGGTTTCGTGAGAAGGCTGCATCGAGGCGATGACGTTGAGCTGAGTGAAACGCGGCAAGTCTTCCGGCGACAAGACTTGGGCGTGTTCGACGCGGTCGCGGCGGTCGCGCGGCCCGTTGGCTTTGGCGACGGCTTCAAAGATGTCGAGGGCTTCGCGATTGGCGCGATCACCGATGGCGTGGAAATTGATTTGGAAGCCTGCTCGGTCGCGCTCGATGGCCATGGCGCGGAATTTGTCTGGATCGTTGGTGAGGATGCCGCTGGTGGATGGATCGTCGGAATATGGAGCGAGCATGGCAGCGGTGCGAGAACCGAGCGCGCCGTCGAGAAAACCCTTTATCGCTCCGGTGCGTAGCCACGGGTCGGTGGTGCCGCCTTGGGCGCGCATGTCCTGCAACTGATCCATGGAATCAATAAAGGGCAGCCATTCCGTGATGCGGAGAGTGAGTTTGCCCTCTTCTTTCAATTGCACATAAACGAGGAAGTCCGCCCAATCGGAAAAATCCTGCGCGGAGGTGACGCCGTTCTTCGCAGCATCGGCGAGGACCATGAGAATGCCGCGGCGGCGCTGGTCGATTTTCAAGTCCGGAATTCTGTCGGAGACGAGGCTCATGGCGGAATCTTCTTCGAGCATGCCTGTGAGATCGCCGTTGGCGTCGCGTTCGATTACGCCGCCAGGAGGATTAGGCGAGTCCTTAGTGATTTCGCCATGCTGGAGGGCGAGCGAATTGGCAACGGCGACATGGCCGGAGACGTGGACGAGGAAAACAGGATTCTTGGGAGCGACGGCATCGAGTTCCTGCTTGGTGGGAAACTTTTTGTCGGGCCAGAGGGTGTGATCCCAGCCGCTGCCGGTGATCCATTCACCTGGCTGATGATGGGAGACGGCATCGGCTACGCGCTTCTGCAACACCTCAATGCTAGCGGCGCCATTCAGTTGCACGGAGAGCATGTCCGCGCCCGCGTGGCCGAGGTGGACGTGGGCGTCGTTGAAGCCGGGCATGACGAACTTGCCGTGAAGATGAATGGTTTCGCTGTTGGGATCCGTTCCTCCACATTCGAGAAGGACGTAATCGATTTTCCCGACGCAGCGAATTTTGCCATCGCGAATGGCCATGGCTTCGGCCCAGGGATTGGCGGGATCGTTCGTGTAAATGCGGCCGTGGAGATAAACGGTGGTGTGCGGCGGCGGCTGGGAATTCTGCGAGGTTTGCGCTTTTGCCCGGAGAACCGCGACTCCGGCGCAAAAACTGAAAAAGACGATTATGCACAAATAGAACAAGCTCGCCGCGCGAATCTTCATCAAGGCTTCTCCGGAGCCACGCCTGCTACTCCGAGCAGGGTGAGCAGGGCGCGCTGCAATCCCAATTCGCGGCCTGCAGGGTCATACCATTCCAGGAGCGAATGCGCGCCACCGCCGTTGCCTCCGGCGCCAATCGAAATCGCGTCGATGCCCAGGGAGAGCGGGATATTGGCATCGGTGGAAGAGCGCTCGATCCGTGATCCGTTTTCCACAATAACATCCGCAGCGCGGAGCGAAGTGAGAAGTGGTGACGTTGCCGCCAATTCGCCACCCGGTCGGCTGCCGATAACGGAGACCTTCCATTCTAGCCTGCCGCGAGAACGATCGCGGGAGGATTCCATTTCATCGCGAACACCGGCGGCCATGCACTCGCGGAAAGCGGACTCCAGTTTGACCAGTTCGTCCTCGCTTTCTGAGCGGACATCGACTTTAAGATGGGCTTCGTAGGGGATGGAGTTGACGGAGGTGCCGCCCTCGATTTGGCCGAGATTGAATGTGGTGCGGGGCGAGACGGGAACTTTCGTGTTGATGAAGCGGACGGAGCCGCGAATGAGGGCGTCGATGGGATTGGGCATGCCGAAGTCGGACCAACTATGGCCGCCGGGACCCGTGATTTCCACTTCGAGGCGGCGCGAGGCGAGAGCGATAGTGGTGACGTAGTCGGTGCCAGCGCCGTCGAGAACGATCATGGCTTTGAGTTTGGTGCGGTAGGCATCAACTAGGGCGCGAATGCCGCGGAGATTGCCTTCGCCTTCCTCGCCAACGTCAGCTACGAAAAGGATCGTGCGCTGGGGCTTGATGTGGGCTTCTTGCATGGCGCGAGCGATAGCTACGATTGCGGCTAGGCCCGTACCGTTGTCGGAAATGCCAGGAGCGAGTAGCCGGGCGCCGTCGTGGCGGACTTTTACGTCTGTCCCGGCAGGAAAGACGGTGTCGAGATGTGCGGAGAGGGTGACGATTTCATTTTCGTTTGTGCCGGGGAGTTCACCAATAACGTTGCCAGTGGCGTCGATGTGAACGTTCAAGCCGGCGGAGGAGAGGAGATCTTTGAGCGCGGCGGCGCGCTGGGCTTCTTGAAAGGGCGGGGCGGGAATTTCCGTGAGGCGAATTTGTTGGTCGTTGATCCAAGCTAGATTGGGAACGAACCACGCCATCGCCGCGCGGACTTGTGGGCTTTCGCCGACTTGGACCGTGAGTGCGGAGCGCGTGGTTGGTCGGGCAAGAGAGGAACGAACCGGCATAGCGAAGAGGATAACCCAAACGAAGATGCGTTTCACTGCCCGGATCCTCGATGTTGCGGTGTTCAACGGCGTGCGCCCTCGGAGCACAGCGCGGAGATTTCGGCGTCGGTGAGCACGCGGGCGGATTGTTTGGCGGCGTCGAAGATGCGATTGACGAGGGGATCGTCGGCGGGGATGTTGTGGCGCTCGAGCCAGAAGAGTACGTTCGACTTGCCGCTCATGGGACCGATTTCGATCACTTGGTCGAGTCCGAAGAGATGCGCGGGCACACCACTATAGACGGAATCGGCGAGTGACTGGTTACCTTTGTGGAAGGCTTTGATGATGGCGGCGGCGTGGACGCCCGTGGCGGTGCGGAATGCGTCGCGGCCAATGACGGGATAGTTTGGAGGGATGGTGGTGTGCGTGTACTGGGCGACCTTTTCGCAGTATTCCTTGAGGCGGGAGAGATCCTGGTGGATCACGCCCATTAAGCGCAAGTTCACGAGCATTAATTCCATAGGTGTGTTGCCGACGCGTTCGCCTAGGGAATTGGCGGCAGCGTGGACTGCACTGGCGCCCGCGGCGATGGCAGCGAGAGAATTGGCGACAGCCAGGCCGCGGTCGTTATGGCCGTGCCAATCGACGCGGATTTTTTCGCCGCTGGGCTTCACGACTTCTTCGATGACGAATTTCACGAGGTTGTAGGCGCCATCAGGAATGGCGTGGCCTACTGTGTCGCAGAGCACGATGGCGCGCGCGCCGCTACGGATTGCGGTGCTGTAGAGACGCTTGACGGTGTCGGGGTCGGTGCGAATGGTGTCTTCCGTGACGTACATGGAAGGGAGACCATGATCGACCGCGAACTTCACCGCTTTTTCCGTGGTGCGCTCGAGATGATCAACGGTCCAATCTTCGACGAGGCGGCGAATGGGGCTTGAGCCGAGGAAAGTGGCGGCTTCGATGGCGATGCCAACGCGCTGAGAAATTTCGGCGATGGGGCGAATGTCGGCTTCGATCGTTCGTGCGGCGCAGTTGGGTTTGATTTTCATGCGCTTGGAGACGATTTCGCGGGCGAGGGCTTCAACATGCTCGACGGCGCGCGCTCCAGCTCCGGGCAAGCCGATGTTGAGCGAATCGATGCCCAGCGCTTCCATCAAGTGCAGGATTTCAATTTTTTCGGAGATGCTCGGATCGTGGACGCTTGGATTTTGCAGACCGTCGCGAAGCGTTTCGTCATTAAGTAGGACGCGCGTGCCGGGCGGGATGAGCGGCGCGGCGGCTACGTTCCAATCGTAGACCCATTCGTCTTGTTGCATTGGTTCGCCTTCCCTGCCCTTTAGAGTCGCGGACCCTCCGCGTTTTTTAGGCGTTGCGAAACTAAAAGCCGTGATCGCGGAACATCGTCTTCAGCGCGCCACGGGCGTTGCGCAATTTCGCGGCGAGGCCTCCGCCGAATTCAAACTGGAGAAACGCGTCAGCGGCGCGTTCGAGATCGGCACCATAACGATACCACCACGGCTTCTCGCGGCTGGGCAGGCGATCCAAGTCGATGTATTTGGTGTGCACCATTTCTAACACGCCCGCTTTGCCGTGGGTACGGCCCCAACCGCTCGCGCCGCACCCTCCGTGGGGCGCTTCCGCGATGCCAAAATAGCTGAGGGCGTCATTGACCATGACTGCGCCGGCGCGCAGCCGCGCAGCTATGGCTTGGCCGCGTTTTGCATCGCTCGTCCAAACACTTGCTGCAAGCGCAAACGTGGAATCGTTTGCGCGGGCGATGGCCTCCTCAGCGTCTTTCACGGATTGAATGGCGAGAATGGGCCCGAAAGTCTCTTCTTGAAAAAGCTTCATCGAGGAATTTACGCCAGCGATGACGGTCGGCTCAAAAAAATTTGCCCCGATATCTGGACGAGGCTTGCCACCGCAGAGCACTCGAGCGCCGCGCGCCACCGCCTCGGCAACCAAACCGCTCATGCGCCGCACATGCTGCGGACGAATCAGCGGCCCGACATCGGTCGCCGGGTCACATCCCGGACCCAGACGAAGCTTTTTCGTTTTCTCGACGCAGAGGGCGAGGAACTCTTCTTCGATGGGCTCCTGAACAAAAAGACGTTCGATGGAAAGGCAAACTTGTCCGCAATTCGTGTAGCTACCCCAGACGGCGGCGCTCGACGCGACATCCAGATTCGCGTCAGCAAGAACAATCATGGCATCCTTACCGCCCAGTTCCAGAACGGTCGGAATTAATTTCTTGGCGCATGCTTCGGCGACGCGGCGGCCCGTAGCGACACTGCCAGTGAACATGATTTTGTCCGGAGCGGCGTCGATTAACGCTTGGCCGACTTCCCCGCCGCCCTGAACGACAGTGACGAGATTCTTGGCAAAGCCAGAATCGACGAAAAGCTTTTCGATGAGTGCGCCGCAGTGCGGAGTGAAATCACTCGTTTTGCAAACGACAGCGTTGCCCGCTGCTACCGCGGAGATGATTTGGCTCAGTGGAATGGCCAGAGGGTAATTCCAGGAACTGATGATGCCGATCACGCCGAGGGGGTCGTACACCAAGCGGCCTGACTTGGTTTTCGCTGCGATGCTGTGATGCGGCACGCGCTCTGGCCGTAAGACCCGCGCGCCATGTTTTGAGAAATATTCGGCCGTGTCGAGCGCGACGAACAGGTCCGCGAAAAGAGCTTCGACGCGCGGCTTGCCGGATTCCGCGACGACAGCATCCGCCAGCGCGTTGCGCGAGGCTATCATGCATTCGCGCAACACACGCAGTTGCGCGCAGCGTTTCTCGATACGGATTGCAGACCACGCCGCTTGTGCGGAACGCGCGCGCGCCAGGATTTCAGGCAACGTGCTTGGCAGCGTCCTGTCAATTTGCGCGATGGTTTTGCCGGTAGCTGGATCAATCGAAGGAATCGTATCGACCGGGATAGCCGTGGCCGCCATAACCGCGATTGTATCCGAATTTAGGAGCGCGATGGGGTAGCGGGCTCCACATACGATTTTCCCGCTACATCTCGCCGGCCCAACCGAGTTTCTGCAACTGTCGTTTACTGCCCAGTCTTCGGAACGAACAAGGACAAGTTCTCCGCCTTCCAGCGCATGGCGGCCATGATGCGATTCCGGCCGCTCGGATGGTCGAAGAATATCCACTCCTCGACGGGACCGGGGCTCATCTTGCGATACTCTCCAAGATGAATCGCCCCACGCGCGAAGCCGTCCGGTTGGCGGCTGGCGTTCAGCCCGTACATGTCCGCTTCATATTCGGTTGTGCGGGTGTGAGTGTTGGCAAACGGAGTGTACAAAAAGCCGAAGACTGAACCGAGCAGCAAAACCAACGGCAGCACGGCAGTGTCCCCAATGCCGTGAATTTGCCACCGCTCGCCCCAGCGGGCCAGAGCTTTTTCAAGAGACCAACGCAGGAACGCAAAGAAGATAACGATGACGACAGAAAAATAGAGCAAGTCTTTCGCGATGTGATGCAGGACGTAGTGGCCCATTTCGTGACCCATGACGGCTTGAATCTCTTCCGGCGAACCGCGGCGCAGCAGATTGTCGTTCAAAGTGATGCGCATGGTGCTGCCGAAGCCGCTGACGTTGGCGCTCATGCGCGTGGTTTGCCGCGAAGCATCCACCTCATAGACTTTGTCCGCCGCGATTCCGTTGGCGTGCGCGAGGCCGAGGATGGGTTGCGTCACTCGCGGATCGTCAAGAACGGTGTATTTATTGAAGATCGGAAAGACAAACACGGGAGCGATCATTACAAAGAACACCAGGAACAAAATGGAGACTATCGCTCCCCAGATCCACCAGGAGCGCGGAAGGCGGCGGACAATGCCGAAAAGCACCATCATGACGAGGCTTCCGAATACCATATTTACGAGGAGAGCTTTGAACTGATCTCCCATCCACGGTCCGAATGTTTGTGTGGCAAGTCCGTACTGGCGCTCGCGTGTAAAGCCTTCGTAAATTCCCAGAGGCGCGCCGAGAATGGTGGTAACGATGAGAAACTCGACCCAGTAAATCAGCGTCTGCAGCGGCTTGAAGCGCGTGATGCGCTCGGCGAGATCGCGCATCTTCGCGGACCAGCAGAAATAAAGCAGCAGAAGATAGATGACAACGCCGTAGAGAAAATCCCAGAGGATGAGCCAATAGCCGCCCTCGAAATAGGCGTCGGACTTGGCTCGTGCGTTAGCTGGTATTTCGGCGAGATATGCGTCGGCAGCGGCTTCGACATTGAAATGGTCCGAAGGTAGCGCTGCCGGCGGAATTGGAATTTTGTCGGGCATGGCTGTAGCAGGCTTTGCGCCCGGGCCGGGCGTCTGCTGAGCGTGCGAGGTGCTCGCCAGAGGAAGCAATGCGAGCGCGAGACAGGCCGGGAGCAGGATTTTTCCGTAGTTCACAGGTGCTCCTTCAAGATGCGGTTCTTGCATCGAGTCCGAGTGCAGTACGGGGACATCGCCTGGAAAGTTCCCGAGTGTCTAAGAATTCCACCGACGCAATGCGTGATTTTCTGTATTTGCAGGGCTACGGCTCTCCGACGCGCCAAGCTTCATCGTGCATAACCTGGACCATGCAAAGGCCTTGCGGAGGAACCGTGGGGCCGGACTTGGCGCGGTCTCGAAGTTGATACAGGCGGAGAATGTCGTCTGGGAAGAGTTTGCCACGACCGACGTCCAGAAGGGTGCCAACCATTTTGCGCACCATGTAACGAAGGAACGAACGGCCCCGGACGGTGTAGACGAGTTCTTCGCCGTCGTCGCTACGAACCAATTCGCTCGCATAGATCTCGCGAACCGTCGAACGCTCTTTGTCGTCGTCCTCGGAGCCCGTGGACGCAGCGAACGCAGCGAAATCATGCGGGCCGACGTAGCGTGAAGCGGCGATGCGCATGGCGTCTTCATCGAGCGGAAAAGGATAGTGCAGGACGTAGCGCCAAACCGCGGGCGGAACGACTTTGCCGCGGTAAAGACGATAGCGATAAATCTTTCCGAGCGCGGACCAGCGCGCATGGAAATTTGGCCCCACCTCTTCCGAGGCGACGATGCGAATCGTGGAGGGAAGCAGCGCGTTCAGCGCGCGCTGGAATTCGCTCGCCGACAATCCGGATTGGGTATGGAAACTGGCCACCTGGCCGAGCGCGTGAACACCCGCGTCGGTGCGTCCCGCGCCATGCAGTTGGACGTTCTCCTGCGTCAGGCGGCGCAGCACAGAAGATATTTCGCCTTGAATCGTGGGTTTATCGGACGATTGAATCTGCCAGCCGTGAAAGTCCGTGCCGTCGTAAGCGATCGTGAGTTTGAAATGTCGCATGATCGGAAAGCGTTCCGTTTTCAACGATTAATTTTCGGGAGAAGCGCGAGGTTTGGCAAGGTCTTCGGGCGTGTCACGAAGCGGAACGCACGAAACGGCTGCCGGGCTTAACGGCGGCGCCGCCCTCCCGGCAGAGTGGGCAATCCTCGGGCTCGTAACTGGCGATAGGCAGGTCAAGCAACGCCTGAGATTCCACCGGGAATTCTATTTTGCCGCCGCTGCGGTCGATCAAAGCTCCCGCGGCAACCACGCGCCCGCCCGCTTCTTCCACGACTTGGATGGTCTCCTGCGTCGAGCCGCCCGTCGTCCAGACATCTTCTATGACAAGAACATGCTGATCGGGCTGAAGCGCAAAGCCGCGGCGGAGCGTCATTGTGCCGCTGGCATCGCGCTCGACAAAAATAGCCGGCACACCCCCGCCAGAAGAACTCTTGGGCTCTGGGAGAGCGCGCGCCACTTCCTGTCCAATGACTACACCACCTAAAGCGGGGGAGACCACGGCTCCGATGACGGCGTCGGAAAAAAGCGCGGCAAGGGCTTGGCCAAGTTTTTCCGCATAGCGCGGGTACTGTAGAACGAGGGCGCACTGCACGTACGTGCCGCTATGCAGGCCGCTGGTGAGCTCGAAGTGGCCGTGGCGGATGGCCCCCGCCGATTCAAAGATGCGCAGCAGTTCTTCTCTAGAAGGCATCGTATTCGGCTAACCGCAAATTCCCTGTAAACATCGAATCGTGAGCAGCCTAGCCGCGGTGTGCCGCGTTGTCAAGGAAGCCGGCCCGCTGCTAGACTGCAAGGCAAGTGTCGGGGCTACAGCAAGCATTTTGGGCTGTTTTGCGGGTCAAAGTGTAAGGAATGTCTCTGAATAGCCTTATCTCCAGGCCGGACACCCGGAATATACCCGCCGCGTGGCAAGAAACTGTCCGACGAAGTGTAACAATCGCTGTTCAGGGCACGTTCCACACTGTCAGTTGCAGATAAATGTGTCCCAAGGGGACAGAATCTTGAGGGAAAAATTATCATGACGACGCTATATGAGGCCGCAAAACTCCTGGCTAGTTTGCTGAAGGCGAAGCGGTCCATTTTATTTTCAAAAGAGAGGCAGGACGATTCCTCGACGGCCCGATCCATGTTCGCGCTCTTGCTTACGGCGTTACTTGCCGTTGGTCCGCTGTCACCAGTTTTCGCGCAGACTCCTGCGCAAAATCCGCCATCGAACCCCGTGCCGGCGCCAACCCCTCAAGCCCAGAGTTCGTCTATCGCGCCGGTAAGTTCGCTGGGACTTGCGAAATACGATTTCTCGAACGGTCCGAAGGTGTTCCCGAATTTTCTAAGTATATACCGTCCGATTCAGGTTGGAGAGCCCGAGGTCACTAACTCGCCGAGGCTCGATCAATTGATCCACGACAACAAGCTGGAACTAAGCCTGCAGGACGCCATCGAGCTGGCGCTCGAAAACAGCATGGATATTACGGTCGAACGCTACGCTCCGTGGCTGGCCGACACTTCGATCCTCAAAGCCAAGTCCGGCGGCGCAGGCGTTGTGACAACGGGCGGGTTGCTCGGCTCATCCACCGCCAACCTCCCCGTCTTTTCCTTCGATCCGCTGCTCACAAGCTCGGCGATCGTGAACAGTGCGCAAACGCCGGTCAACAATCCGTTCACCTCCGGAACGGGCACGGCGGGGATCACGGATTTGACGACGCATAGCACGCAGTTCAACACACAGTTCACGCAAGGATTCCAGACCGGAACGAATTTTTTCGCCAGTTGGAACAATACGCGGAGCAGTTCGTCTTCGTTTGAAAACTTTTTCAATCCGGCGGTCGAATCGACGCTCACGATCGGATTTTCGCAGCAACTACTGAGCGGGTTCGGACTTTCGGTGAACCGGCGCAACATCTTGATCGCCCAAAACAATCGAAAAATCGCCGATTGGGCCTTCGCGCAGCAAGCCATCACCACCATCACCAACACCATCACCGCTTATTGGGAGCTGGTCTATGCACGCGCAAACGTCAAAATCGAACAACAAGCGGTCACTGTTTCCGGCAGGCTTTACAGCGACAACCAAAAACAGCTGGGGGCGGGCACCATGTCTCCCCTCGATGTCATTACCGCGGAATCGGAACTCGCCACCGATCGGCAGAACCTGATCGTGGCGCAGACGGTGCAGCTACAGGATGAGCAGACTCTCAAAAATGAGATCTCCAAGGATCCGATGGCGGCTAACCTGGTGAACTTGGAAATCATTCCGACAGATCAGCCGACGCAGCCGGCGGTCATAGAGTCGTCTTCCTTCGAAGCTGCCATTCAAGAGGCCTTCGCTAAGCGGCCCGAGCTGCAGCAGCAAGTCTATAACTTGAAGAACGCCGATATCGATATGAAAGCTACACGCGACGCACTTCGGCCGGAGCTCACGCTAAGCGGGGAATACAGTTCCGTGGGGCTTGCTGGAAATTCGCCGATCACCGGCGCGACAGCCGTCGCGAGCAGCGGCATCCCTATCGTTGACGCGAACGGCAATCCAATTACCGTGGACATTGGCGGAGTCGCGACTCCCATTTTTGAGCCGGTAACGAGCACGGCGGTTACAGGCACGACCCAACAGGGCTTCACCGACGCGCAAAGCCAAATCTTTCACAGTCGCTTTCCCACCTACTCCGCTGAATTGACTCTGAACTTGCCCTTGCGCAACCGCTCCGCTCAGGCGGACAGTGCGCGCGCCATCCTCACGGAGCGCGAGGAGCAGGCCACAATAAGGCAGCTCAAGAACGCGGCGATTCTCGACGTCCGCAACACGTACATTGCTTTGACCCAGGATCGCGCGCAGGTCGAGGCTGCGGGCAAGGCTCGCGAATTGGAACAACTGGCCTTCGAGGACGAACAAAAGAAATACCGCCTAGGTGCCTCCACCGTTTACAACGTGATTTTAATGCAGCGCGACCTGATCACGGCGCAAGGCACGGAGCTGCGCGCGCTCGCCAATCTTCAGGAAGCCAAAGCCAATTATGAGCGCGCGTTGGGGCGCACACTGGACGTGAATCATGTCACCATCGCGGACGGCAAATCGGGAGCCGTCGAGCGCGCTACGTTGATCCCCGGAACACTTCACGGGAAGGTCGTGGGAACGGAAGACCTTTTCGGGGACGGCAGCCGGCGCTGACTTTGAGGCAAGCCCGCGCTCAAGGGGATTCGTGCGCGGGCTTGTCTGCTCCTGGAGCTCTCTCACTTCTCGGTGTCCTTCCCTCACGAAACGACTGAATCTCCCGTCTGATTACCCTGTTGCGAATCAGTGGTCGCTGGACGTCGCCAAATCCTTGTGTTGGCTTTCCGGCTCCATTATCCTCGTTAGGCCTGTTGCGGTCGTGTTTCTGGTTCACGGCACAGGGCTTATTGCTCCGCGTGACCCCAAATCCAGTCCGCAAATGAAACAAAAGCCATGGTTCGAGCGTTTTACAGAGTTAGGTTAAATTAAAGCGTCCCGCAGGGACAGAATCTCGAGGGGTAAAGATGATTACGATGAAGCTGAGGGGGACCCAGAAGCGGTCCATTTTAGGGGCGAACACCAGCAGGACGCTATCGCTGTGGGCCCGATCTGCACTTGCGCTGCTCTTGGCCGGCCTGCTTGCTGGAGGGCCGCTTTCCCCGGTTTTCGCGCAAAGCCCCGCTCAAAATCCGCCGTCGAACCCGGCCCCCGCGCCGTCGCCTGCGCCGGACGGCTCTTCGATCGCTCCGGTATCTTCGTTAGGATTGGGAGCGCATGATTACTCGCACGGGCCGAGCGCCTTCCCCAACATTTTGAAGCCCTACGAATCCATCCATATCGATCGGCCGGTGCTCACAAACTCGCCGCGCCTCGATCAGCTCGTTCATGACGGCAAGCTGGAGATCAGCCTTCAAGATGCGGTCGAGCTTGCGCTCGAAAACAGTCTGGACATCGCCGTGCAGCGCTACTATCCGTGGATGGCCGACGCGGGCGTTCTGAACGCCAAGTCTGGCAGCTCCAGCTTCGGAACGCCGGGAGCGACGTACGGTGGCTCTTCGGCGCAGATTAATCCATTCGTATTCTATGTTCCGACTTACGATCCGATCATTACCAACACGACAGAGGTCGCGGACGTTTCGACCCCCATTAACAACCCGTTCTCATCGGGCGCTGGAACCTCGAGTGTCGCGGCCATCCTTTCGCATTCGTTCATTTTCAATAATCAATATTCGCAAACGTTCGAGACCGGAACAAACTTGACGGCCGCTTGGGACAACACGCGCAGCAGTTCCTCCGCCGCAGCCAACTTCCTGAACCCCTACGTGCAATCCACCCTATCTGTCTCGATTACGCAGCCCTTGCTAAACGGCTACGGCTTGAGCGTGGGAACGCGCAACATCCGCATAGCGAAAAACGACCGCAAAATCGCGGACTGGGCCTTCGCGCAGCAGGCCATCACTACGATCACAAACACCATCACCGCGTACTGGGAACTGGTCTACGCGCGCGAAAACGTCAAAGTGAATCAACAAGCTGTGGATGTTGCCGAAAAACTCTACGAGGACAACAAAAAGCAATTGCAAATCGGCAGCATTGCACCGCTCGATGTGACGCGCTCCGAATCCGAAGTGGCCACGGACACTGGGACTCTTGTTGCGGCGCAGACCACGCAGCTTACCGACGAACAAACCCTGAAGAACTACATTTCCAAGGATCCTCTGGCGCCCAACATCATCAACGTGGAAATCATTCCCACGGATGAGCCGAAACAGCCCGCGGCGATCGAGACCGCTTCGTTTGAAGACTCCGTCAAGGAAGCTTTTGCGAAGAGGCCCGATCTGCAGGAACAGGTTTATAACGTGAAGAACGCCGAGATTGACGTGAAAGCCACGAAGAATGCACTGCTGCCGTCGCTTGCCGTTAGCGGTTATTTTGCGGCGACTGGTTTGGCCGGAAATTCCGCGGTCCTCGGCGCGCCCACGCTAGTCAGCAGCGGCATTCCCATCGTGGACGCCACTGGCGCTCCCGTACTCGTCAATGGGGCGCCTGTTTTTGAATCGGCTACCACGGCGGCTGTGACTGGCACGACTCAGCAGGGGTTCACCACTGCCCAAAGCCAGATTTTTCACAATCAATTTCCTACCTACGCCGGTGAATTAACGTTGACTCTTCCCTTGCGCAACCGCTCGGCGCAGGCCTATCACGCACGCGCGATCCTCGAGCAGCGGCAGCTGGAAACCCAGGTTCAACAATTGAGAAATGCCGCACTCTTGGACGTCCGCAACTCATACATTCAGCTCACGCAAGACCGCGCGCAAGTCGCTTCGGCAATGAAGGCTCGTCAATTGCAGCAGGAAACATTTGACGCCGAACAGAAAAAATATCAATTGGGCGCGTCGACCACGTACCTGGTCATTCAAACGCAGCGCGACCTGATTGCCGCGCAAGGCACCGAGCTTCGCGCTCTCGCCAACCTCGAGGAAGCCAAAGCCAGCTACGAGCGCGCCGTGGGCCGCACGCTCGAGGTGAATCACGTCACCATCGCCGACGCCCAGTCCGGCGAAGTCGAACGCGAGACCTTGATCCCTGGGACGCTCCACGGGAAGGTGGTCGGCATGGAAGATCTATTCAAAAGCATTCCGGATGGAGGCC
>JBARCY010000064.1:0-4557 GCA_049794595.1 Candidatus Acidiferrum sp. | reverse complement strand
ACGTGCGCCGGATTCGCTGGCAGCTACGGCCACGAAGAGCAGGACGCGCAGACCTATGCGGCATGGGGCATGGACTATCTTAAGTATGATCTCTGCAGCTTCGACGAGATGATGAAGCAGGCCGGTTCGCCGGAAGCGGCGCACAAAATGATGCTCGATGCGTACGTGAAAATGCACAAGGCTTTGCTCAAGACCGGTCGCCCGATCGTTTTCAGCCTCTGCCAATACGGCGCCGACGCTGTATGGCGCTGGGGCGCTTCAGTGGGCGGAAACTCCTGGCGGACGACGGGAGACATCTCTGACAATTATGCGCGGATGACGGAGATCGGTTTCGAACAAGCGGGCCTCGCCAAATTCGCCGGACCGGGTCATTGGAACGATCCGGACATGCTGGAAGTTGGAAACGGCGGAATGAATCTTGAGGAGTACCGGACGCACATGAGCCTTTGGGCTCTGCTCGCAGCACCGCTCCTGGCGGGAAATGACTTGACCACCATGAAGCCGGAAACGATTACTCTGCTTACGAACAAGGAAGTGATCGCGATCGATCAAGACCGGTTAGGTAAGCAAGCGAACCGCGTCTATACGGAAGGGACAGAAGAGATTTGGGCGCGTACGCTGGCGGATGGTTCGAGAGCCGTCGGCATTTTCAATCGGTTCGACTGGCCGCAAACCATTGAAGTCAGTTTTCGAGAACTTGGTTATAAGGGCAGCGTAAAAGCGCGCGACATTTGGGCGGACAAGGATCTGGGGACGCTGCCAGCCCACTACGACGCACGGGTGCCGGGGCATGGCGTAGTGCTACTGCGCGTTTCGGAGTAGAGTACCGCGATCTCAGCACAGAACTTGCCGAGTTAAACGCCGTCGCGCGGCCTTTCACGCCGAACAAACAGGGTGTCTTGAATTGGCTCGGATTCACATTCGATGGCGAGCGTGGTAAGCGGTTGATCCGGAGCTTCGCTGGGCAAGCCCATAAACCGGACCCGGAAACGATCCTGTTCGAATTTTACCTCGTGGCCGGAGGCAAAGAGCCGCGCGGACTTCACTTTCGTCATCAGTCCTGCCAACGCCACGGTTTCGCCCGGCCAGAAATAAACATGCATGTAGAGCGTGTTACCCTGGCGCGTAAAACCGGCAAACTCGGAAGCGTGCACCTGGCAGCGGTCCGTGGTGTGAATGGTTTGGCCGTTGCGCGACATCCACTGCCCGACCTCCGTGAGGACACGCACCGACTCTTCCGGAATCGAGCCGTCGGGCTTTGGACCGATGTTCAGAAGATAATTGCCGCCATCCCGCGAACACGAGACCAGATTCCGGATGACCGTTTTTGGGCTCTTCCAGTCATCATCGGCGCGCTGATAGCCCCAACTGTCGTTTAGCGTCATGCAGCTTTCCCAGGACCGGCTTCCCTTCTCGGCCACAATTTCCTGTTCCGGCGTCGAGAAATCGCCGGGCAATCCGTTGCGATTGTCCACGATGATGTCCGGCTGCAGCTCGAAAACCATCTTGTTCATGCGCTCGGATTCCCATCCCGCGGCGTCGAGCGGCCAATCCACGTCATACCAGAGCACATCGATTTTTCCGTAGTTGGTCATCAGTTCGCGGATAAGGCCGTGCGTGTATTCGACGAAGCGTTTGCGCGCTTCGGGATCGGTCGCGCAGCGTGCTCCGTCCGGATGATGCCAGTCCATCAGCGAATAATAGAAGCCGACGTGCATGCCTTCGGCTCGCGCTGCTTCCACATACTCCCGCACTAGATCGCGGCCTGGACCTTGCTTTGGCGCGCAGTAGTTTGTGAGCTTAGTATCGAAATTGCAGAAACCTTCGTGGTGCTTCGTGGTCATCACCATATATTTCTGGCCTGCCTGTTTGGCCAGCTTGGCCCAAGCGCGAGCAGCGTTAGGCTTCGGCTGAAAGCGTTTCGCCAGAAGCTCATATTCAGCCACGGGGATACCTTCCTCCTCCATCACCCATTCGTGGCGGCCTAGAACACTGTACAGCCCCCAATGAATGAACATGCCGAAGCGCGCTTCGTGCCACCACTTCATCCGGCGAATACGGTCGGCGTCCTCCGCTTCGGGAGCATCTTGCTGCGGAGATGCTGGCGATCCAGTCCGCGGCAACGCCGCCGAGGCTGCCGAAGCAGTAGCGAGCGCCATCAACGAAGCGCTCGTGCCCAACAACCAGTCGCGTCGCGGAATACGATTCGGTCCCATGGCATCACTCTCCTTCTAGAAAAAGTTGCGAGAACGAATTACCTTGGCATAGAAGCCGAGGAATGATCGGCTCCTGACGATTATTTTTCAAGCTCGAAAATTCTTTCCATCAGCAGCCACTTTTCGCCTGGCTTCGCCTCGGGAAGCGGCTCTTGAAATGTCCACATCAACTCTTCCCATTCGCGCACCTTGGGATTTCCGCGATCGGCTTCTGCTTTCGTCTCGAACGAAAATCGCTCGTTCACTTCCATCACCAAGAACATGCGTGTGCCGAGCAGATAAATTCCCATGTCCTCGATGCCGGCATCTCTGATGCTTTTCGTGATCTCCGGCCAGATTTTCTCGTGGCGCCGCCTGTATTCGGCGATCAGTTTTGGATCGTCTTTCAAATCCAGCGTCAGGCAGTAGCGCCGATTCATTCTGCCTCGGCCAGGGCAGCAGCTTCGGAACTAGCCGGGAATGAGGCCGGCTTGTAGCCGCTCACCGCGAAATAAATCACATAGAGATAGCAAATCAGAGGTACTACGAAGGCTCTCTGAATGTTGCTCAAGTCTGAAATTTTTCCCATCGCCGCCGGAATCAGAGCGCCGCCGATAATCGACATCACTAGCAGAGACGAGCCGCGCTTTGTCATGTTTCCCAAATTCTTCAGGCTGAGCGCAAAAATCGTGGGGAACATGATGGAATTGAAGAAACCGATCAGAACAATGGCGATCACCGCCGCAAGTCCCGAAGCGCCAATCCCAATAAGGACACAAACCAGCGCCCCGGCACCGAAAATAGCGAGCAGCTTCGCAGCCGGGATCCGCTTCATCATCCACGAACCCGAAAATCTGCCAATCATAAATCCTGTCTGATGGGCCACCAGGAAGACAGCGGCCATTTTCTCTGGACTATCCGAAATGAAATGCGCTGCGAGGCTCCCCTTTTCGCCGTGGTGCCCCGCGAGAAACTGCGAGCCCCATGCGGCCATATTATCGAGCGTCTGCGGCATCGTTTGCTTGGCGAAGCGAATCACAAAACTGCCCACCCCCACTTGCGCCCCCACGTAAAAGAATTGCGCGATCACGCCTTTAACCAAATGCCTGTGTGCCAGCACTTGGCCAAGCCCCGCTTCGGTGGCTTCCTCTTTATCGCCGTTCGTGCGCGTGGTGACCTCCGGCAGATGAGCAAAGTAAATCAACATCGCCACCAGCAGAAACATCGCGGTGATCACCAAATATGGCACTTTCACTGAGTTTGCTTCGGACGCGATGTAGGCCTGAACCTGTTGCGGACTCATTGCCGCTCTCTGCGCCGCGGTGTGTTCGACTCCGGAAAGGATAAACACGGAGCCCATCGTCAGCACGAGCACGGCACCTACAGAATTGAAAGATTGGGCGAAGTTGAGCCGGCGCGCCGAACTCTCTTGTGGCCCGAGAATGGTCACATAAGGATTGGCGCCAACTTCCAGAAAAGATTGCCCGCACGACATCACAAACAACGCCAGCAAGAAGAAAGCGTATTGCCTCGAGCTTGCCGCTGGAAGAAACAGGAGCGTTCCCGCGGAACAGATCAGCAGCCCAACAAGGATGCCTTTCTTGTATCCGATCTTCTCCATCAAACGGCCGGCCGGTAAAGCCGCGAGAAAATAACCGCCGAAGAAAGCCACCTGAATAAAAGAAGATTGAAAATCGGTCAGGTCAAAAGCTTTTTTGAGATGTGGAATCAGAACGTCGTTTAAGTTGACTCCGATCGACCAGAGAAAAAACAGGCTCGTTACCAAAACGAACGGCAGGAGATATTTTCGTTCGGTGAGCGGCGCGGATGCCCGAGTCATTCAGCTCCTTTACGTCAAAGCGCGATCGAGGTGAGTGTAACCGCCATCGACGAAAATGTGCTGGCCCGTGATATGAGAGGCTTGCGCGGAGACGAGAAATAGCACCATGGCGGCGATTTCGTGCGGCTGCGTCATGCGTTTGCCCAGCGGAATTTTGGAGACAATGTGCGCAAGCTTTTCCTCGGGATTCGGAAATGTACCAACCCACTGTTTGTAGAGCGGCGTGCTCACTTCGGCGGGGATCACGGCGTTCACACGAATCCCGCAGGGAAGCAGTTCCGCGGCCCAGTCCCGCGTAAGAGAAAGAATCGCGCCTTTCGCGGACGTGTAGCCCGACGTTCCGCCTTGCCCCGTCACGGCAACTTTCGAAGCGATATTCAGAATGCAACCCTGCGCTTTCTTTAGCGCCGGCAACGCGAAGTGGGCCATGTTGTAATAGTGAAAAAGGTTGAGCCGCAGAGAGCTCACAAATTTTTCGGGACTGCCGCTCTCGAGCCCCACGTTATCGTTCGCGCCAACATT
>JBARCY010000063.1:0-2726 GCA_049794595.1 Candidatus Acidiferrum sp. | reverse complement strand
TTCATGTACGAGCGGCTGCCGAAGGACC
Organism: Candidatus Acidiferrum sp.; assembly: GCA_049794595.1. GTDB lineage: Bacteria > Acidobacteriota > Terriglobia > Acidiferrales > UBA7541 > Acidiferrum. The sequence goes on along the minus strand of JBARCY010000063.1, from coordinate 2,698 downwards.
GCTGTGTTCCGGCAAGCCCGCTGGACTCGGCACACCGGGGCGCGTACGGGTGCTTCGCGGCACGCTCGCCGGAAAAGACGGCGGAGCTTTATCAAAAATTGCGCAAGGAAAATGTGATTGTGAGTCTGCGCGAAGGAAATATTCGCGTCTCGCCTCATCTTTACAACACGGAGCGCGACATCGACCGTTTGATTTCAGTGATCACCGCATGAGCGCCGAAAAACATTGGCCGCGCGTTGCTGTGGTCGGAGCCGGCGCGGTCGGCGGGTATTTCGGCGGGATGCTGGCGCGCGCGGGTGCTCCGGTGATGATGATCGGTCGCGCAGCGTTTGTCGCAGCCGTCAAGAAAAGCGGGCTTTTCCTCGATGCCACGCAGTTCAAGGAAAGCGTCCACGTCGAAGCTTCGACCGACTTGCGGGATGTTCGCGGCGCGGAAATTGTTCTTTTTTGCGTGAAGACTGTTGGCAATGCTGTGGCCTCAAAGGAGTTGGCGCCGCTGCTCGCTCCCGGTGCGATTGTCGCCAGTCTGCAGAACGGCGTGGATAACGCGGAGCAAATTCGCGCGGCTTCCGGGATTGAAGCGTTACGCACGGTTGTGTATGTCGCGGCATCCGTTCCCGAGCCTGGACGCGTAAAGCACGCTGGCCGCGGTGACCTTGTCGTTGGTCCGCGCAGTGCGTCGAGCGAGCGATTCGCAGGCGTTTGTGAAAGCGCCGGAGTCGGCTGCCGCATCTCTGACAATATCGAGGGCGAGCTGTGGACGAAGCTGACATGGAACTGCGCGCTGAACGCCGTGTCAGCGCTAGGCCGCGCGCAGTATAAGCAGATCGCCGCGAGCGCCGATGCGCGAAAACTGGTCGAAACTGCCGTTTATGAAATTCTGGCCGTGGCGCGAGCGGCCGGTATCCATCCGCCGGGATTTGAAGATCCGCAGATAGCGCTTGCCGGAGCCTTCAAGATCGCGACGCAGCTGGCGGAAGCGTATTCCTCAACGGCGCAAGACATGATGCGCGGCAAACGGACCGAGATCGATTCGCTGAATGGCTACATCTCGCGGCGCGGCGCCGAACTTGGCGTGCCTACGCCGGTAAATCACGCCCTCTTCACGCTGGTAAAACTCGCGCAAGGTTCCGCTGTTCCCTCGGCTGCTGCCTCTTCCTAATATTCGTAACCCATCTTTGAAACGGATCTCGCATCTCACAAGCCGTGCGAGTTCCTGGGAACGCGGCAAGGTAGACTAGCGGTTGTCGGCGATGTGGAAGGGGACATGGACGATCGCCTCGAGGGCTATGGGTACGCCATCTTTCATCGCCGGGCGGAATTTCCACTGGCCGAGAGCGCTTTTGGCGTTGGCGTCGAGCACCGGGTCGACACTGCGAACGATTTGAATGCTGTCGACGGAGCCGTCGGCGCGAATGACAGCGTAGAGAACAACTTCACCTTCGACATTTTGATCGATCAAGTCTGGCGGGTATTTTGGATCGACCTTGTGAACGGGAGCGAGTCCTGATAAATCCGTCGAAGCGGTTCGCGGACCATTTCCACCAGAGCCCAGCTCCGAAAAATGCAAAATCCAGCTTCCGCTGGCGCTGTTCAAATTCGCCATTTGGACGTTGAGGGTGAAAACGCGCTTATCGGCGAAAACCTGCTCGGGTTTGGCGCCGGGAGGAAGAATGGCAAAATTAGGAGGGCCGGTTCTTTCAGCGGCATGTTCCGAATTGCCGTCGGTTTCGGAATGGGCGGTCAGAGCGCGCGAGGACGGCAGAATCAGTTTTAAGTGAGGACCGCCCGAACCAGAGACAACGGCGTTGGGCTTGGGATTTCCGCCACTGATGCTGATGCCGACAGGGCTTTTCCCGCCTCCAGCGCTTGCGGATTCGTCCGGTGAACCGCCAGACGCGCCAGATTTTTTGCCCTCCGGCGACATGGAAATGCGCGCCGCGAGATTGCCTGCCGGTGGCTGCATATCGGGCTTTGGCGGCGCTGGTTCAGCAGAAAGAGCGATGAGAGTGGAGGAGCTGGCACCGGAGGGTTGCGCTGCCGAGAGTTCCGGCGCGGCCACGGAGTCACCGGTTTGTTTGCGCTCCGCAATGCGCGGCGCGGCGCCGGCGTTCAAATCGAGTTTCGGGCGTGCAGGTGCGTCGGGCGAGACGGCAAGAGTGATATCGACGGGCCTTTGCTCGAAGGCGGGCACGTCCGGCAACGGAGTGGCTTTTGCTGGGGCAACGCGATGCTCGCGAGGATGCAGTTTAGCCAGATCTTTCGCACTAATCTCGATATGCGGGCGCGGAGGCGCAGCCGTAACCTGCAATTGAACGATATTGGGCAGATTCGGAAGAAGCTTGGGCGCGATCCGCGGCGCAACGGGATTGAGGAGCGTTTGGCTGGGATGATTTGGATGTACAGGGTCCGTGATGATGCGCTGGTGGGGATGAAAGGCGTCGGCGGCTTTGGGAGCGATGGATTTATTCCGCTCGGCGTGCAGGACGGGCTTGGGCTTTGCGATGCGAATTTCGAGGGCCGGGAAATCTTGGATCGGACCGGACCACGCGAGCTGCGTGTTGTCAAAGACGGAGTTGTGAGGGAGCACGGTGTTGAACAGCGAAAACGGGGAGAGTAGAAACGCGACGTGCCAGAGACCGGCAGCGGCTACGGCACGCCAGGGGATGCGACGATCGATCCAGCATTCCTTGAAGTA
>JBARCY010000062.1:0-5936 GCA_049794595.1 Candidatus Acidiferrum sp. | reverse complement strand
CCGAAATCTCTGACGATGCAGTGATTTGCGGAGCCGCCAGGGCTTTCGGAGGCGCCAAAGCTTGCTGCGGCGCCGGAGTTTGCGGAGCCGCCGGCATGGTCGACCCGCTCGATCGCGCTGCCTCCTTTTTCGTCTTCGGCGCAAAGTAGCCCTGTCGTGCTTGCAGCCTAACGCCCTTGCGCTCCACTTTCACCTTTAGCTGATGATATGTCCCGTCCGCCTTCAATTTCCTCGGCGAAAACTCCAGCAGATACACGCACTCCGGCGCCAGCGTCAGGCTTTTGAATCCTCCTTCAAGGTCGTTGCTGTTGTGGAAGAAAGTCCCGCCCGTACCGTTCGCAAGCTCCGCCATGACGTCCTCATCCAGATTCATTACGTCGCCGTGATACTTTAGAGTTGAAGAGGAAGATCCTCCTTGCACGCTGGCGTCGATTTCTGTGCTGTACAGCCCTCGAGCATCTAGCGCACTGATGATCACGTTGGATTGCGCTGCAAGGTCCAGAATCCGCGATTTCTCCGCGACCGCTTCCGGAGTAATGGTTAGAAAGCCCGGAGAGACGAGGATCAGCGTGCGTTGCCCCGGCAGTTTTCCCATTTTCCGCACGAACTCCCCCATCGTATCCAGCGTTGCCGAAACATCGTGTTCGCCAACCGCCAGAGATTGTGCCGCGCCAGATCTCACGATGCTCTCCACCATGCTTTGCGTTACGCCGTGAAGATGCGAGCAAGTCAGGTAATCGGCCCCGGCGAGCTGTAAGGCTTCTTCGTTGTGTTTGTTTTGGATCAGGTCCGCCTGGTAATAGTCGATATTAGGGCAGGAATGCTCATCGTGCCGGTAGAGTTCGCGCACGTGCAGCTTCGTGACGGCTTGTTCCAGCGTCGCGCGATCTTGCGTCAGGCCGCTATTCATCCCGGAAGTGGAAACTACCGCCGCCATGTCCGAATCGCCCAGCGACTCGCGCAGCATCTTTTCTGCTACTTTTTGAGCTCGCAACAAATCGCCCACCGCGAGATGCAGGTCATCGAATAAGAAAACAAGGAAGCGTTGCGGCATGATAGGCGACCGAGGCGTCACCGCCGAAGGCGGCGCGGCAGGCGGCGGTTCGGCCACTTTCGTACGGCTCTCCGTTCCCGCGAACTTCTCAACCGTGAATCCGGAAATCTCTTGCCGTTTGTTCTTGTCAAAAACTTGGAAGTCTTCTTTTCTCAGATCCCCCACCACGCGGCCTTGCCCATCTCGCACCACCACCGGCACGAGCACCGCATTCACATTCACTTCGATCTTGGGGGCCGCTTCCGGAACCTGCGCTTCTTTCTGCTGCGCTGTTAGCTTCGCGCACAGAAGTAAGACGAGGCAGCTTACGGCAACCGCCGGCAGGAATTTCGTGTTGGAATTCGTAGCGATCTCTTAATTCTACCCTTTCAGAATAGCTGGCCGCTCGAAAACTGAGATCCGTACACCGCCGTCTCTCTTCGGCTTCTGCCGGAGGGCTCCAGACAAATTCCATTGGAGGTTCGTCAAGACTACCGATAATATGAAATCATGCCTCTCAAGAAAGCGCCCAACTCACGGAAAGAACAGATTGCGCCATCACACACAGCCCCGATGATTTCCTCGAATAATTTCCCCCGGATAGCAATTTTGCCCTTGACAGCCACATATCGCTAGGGTATAGTAAAGATTGGGTAAACGTGTAATCGGTTCTCGGAACGCCAATCTCCGTGATTGGCGTTTTTTTGTTGGGACCGCCTGTCTTGCCGCAAAACATTTAGAATGAACACTTACACAAGAATGCCCCATCTTGCAGCAATTCCGTGCTCTAACCGCCTTTAGAATCAACACTTGCAAAGCTGTGTCAAAACAAACAACTTAAACTCCCTTTAGAATGAGCGCTTACACAAAACCCCAAGGGGGGTGGTCCGCACAGCGGCGGCAAATACAAGGAAGGGTTCTTCTCTGCTAGACTATGCCCCCATGAAAACATTCATCCTTCGTACCCTTTGCCTGTTAGTTTTCCTGGCACCTCTCGCAGCCGCACAGGACGTCATTCCTCTCTACCCTGGCACGCCGCCCGGCTCGACGCAGGAAAACTATCCCGAGAAAGAGTACTTCTCAAAAAGCTGGAACACTGAAGTCGTCGCCAACGTGACCAAGCCGACGATGACTGTGTTCAAGCCGTCTCCGGAGTTGAGAAACGGCACCGCCATAGTGATCTGCCCGGGCGGCGGTTTTATGGCCCTCTCCATCGCCAGCGAAGGCACCGACGTCGCCAAGTACCTGGCCGCGAAAGGCGTCACGGCCTTTGTTCTCAAGTATCGCATCGCGCATACCGGCGAGGACGCCACCGAGGAATTTACCGCGATGTTTGCAGGAGACAGGCAGAAATTTCGAGAGATATTAGACAAGGTCGTTCCCCAGTCCATCGCCGACGGGCTGGCGGCGGTCACCTATGTTCGGCAGCATGCGTCCGAATGGGGAGTTTCTCCCGACCGCGTCGGCATTATCGGATTCTCTGCCGGTGGAACAGTCGCTGCCGGAGTCGCCTTCCGTTACGCGCCGGAAGGCCGGCCCGCCTTCGCAGCCCTCATCTACGCCGCCGGAAGCTTTTTTAAGGATTCTCCCGTCCCAGCGGACGCGCCGCCTCTGTTTGTCGCGGCTGCCACCGATGACAACCTCGGACTCGCGCCGGACAGCGTCGCTTTGTACGAAAAGTGGACCAGCGCTCACAAGCCGGCCGAGCTGCACATGTACGCGAAGGGCGGCCACGGCTTCGGCATGCGAAAGCAAAATATCCCTACGGATCATTGGATCGACCGGTTTTCAGATTGGCTCGAATTCCAGGGTTGGCTAACGAAGTGACCGCCAAGGAGACTCGGTGCCGATTGTGCTTGGCGACCTCCTAGCAATCCGCGTAATCGGACATCGAGGTTCGAGCTGATTTCACTTCTCCGGTAACGGCGTTGATCAGGCGTTGGCTCAATAGCACCTTGCGCCAGCAACTCGCTTGAAATGAATATTACCGCCGACTACGCTAATAATTGCTATGCACAGCACGCGAAAAGGCGGCCTCACCTGGCTTCTGAGTTGCGTGCGTGTGTTGTGGGTTTTCACGGTCGCAACCAATCTCATGCCGTTGGCTGCAGCGACCGTCCAGACCGTCCCCCCAGGCTACACAAGGGACAATTCGGATTGGTGGTCGCTAACTCGAACCGATGACGAGGTGGTCCCGCAGGAAGGCGAGCTGCCAGCCTCAAATTTCCAGATTCTCGGATTCAAGCTCAACGATGAAACATTCGGTAAAGCTGAGGCTAAATTAGGAAAGGCCACTTTCGTCGAGCGCGGGGATGCATCGGCGGGGCCTACCCAGATCTGCTACTCATCACCCGGAAAGAAATCAAAGACCTATCTCGTGTTCGAAAAAGGCAAGGTCAACGATGCATTCTACTTGTTCAACGTTGGTCCGAACTGGAAGGGCAGCGAACAATGTTCCGAATCGAATCTCGTCACTGCCAATCTATCAACGGACTCCGGCTTGCACCTTGGGCAAACAAGTGCGCAAGTCAGAGCCGTACTTGGAAAACCCAACTTTGCATCTAACGATAAAATTGTTTATTTTTTCAGCGTTGAGAAAAAGACGCCAGCCGCAGACTTCGAGACCCTAAAGAAACAGAATCCTGAAATGGCGCAGGATGAGCTTCACCGGAACTATGATTCCTATACGCTCGGCGTTTATATCCAAGCCAGATTTCTGAGGGACAAACTCGTCTATCTCGGAGTTTCTAAGACGGAAAGCTACTAGACCTTGTTGGTGATACTTGTCCATTAGTTGAACTCCTGGTAAGTCGTAACCGGACAAGTGTCCGTTGAGACCCTTAAACGAAGCTCGAGGCGTCTTTGGCGATGACCTCGAAACGAACTTCTGGGCCTGCTTCCGCGGGGACGGGCGCAGTCGGTTGCTGACGAAGTGGGCGACCTTTAAGATTGATGAAGATGCCCACGGCGATTGGTATTGATTTTGGCACGACGAATAGTTCCATTGCGCACGCGAACGACGCTGGCGAGGTTGTGCTTGCTCAGTTTCCGTATATGGGTGAGGCGACGGCTGCGTATCGCTCGCTTCTGTATCTGGAGCAAGTGAAAGAGCGTGGCGTGAACGCGCTCAAATCGTGGAGCGGCCCAGAGGGTATTGCGCACTACCTCGCTGCGGATCACAAAGGGCGGCTGATTCAATCGCTAAAATCCTTTTTGAGTAATCGCAACCTTCAAGGTACGGAAGTTTTTGGCCGAAGACACACGCTGGAGGATTTGATCGCGCGTATCTTGAGAGACCTGCGTGAAAAGGCCTCGGCCCAGTCTGGCGCCCCCATTTTGAGGGCCGTTGTTGGCCGCCCGGTGCGATTTGTCGGAGCCGAGAGCGCGGAAGAGGATCGCTATGCGGAGAGCCGTCTTAGGACCGCATTCAAGACGGCGGGGTATGAGTCCGTACAGTTCGAGTTCGAGCCGATAGCGGCCGCGCACTACTACGAGTCCACACTGGATCACGATGAACTGATTCTGATTGGAGATTTCGGAGGTGGCACGAGCGACTTTTCTTTGCTGAAGGTTGGTCCAGGCGTCCGGCGCAGAGGCAGAACTGCGGCGGACCTTCTAGGCAACGCGGGCGTCGGCGTGGCGGGGGATTCGTTTGATGCGAAGCTCATTCGGCATCTTTTGTCTCCCGCCCTGGGTGCCGGAACGGACATGCGTTCGATGAAAAGGCTTTTGCCGGTGCCGTCCTGGATCTATGGCAAGTTGGAACGCTGGCATCATCTTTCGTTTTTGAGGGCCAGGGACGTGATGGACTTGCTGACACGCATCAAGACGGATGCCGTCGAGCCTCGGAAAATCGCCGCTTTGATCCATCTCATAAAAGAAGATCTGGGATATCAATTGCACCAGTCTGTGCAGGCAGTGAAGTACGAATTGTCGAACAAAACGGCAGCCACGTTTCGATACTCGGATGGAGCCGTTGATCTTACCGCGGCCGTAAAGCGTTCTTCTTTTGAAAGTTGGATTTCCGACGAGTTTAAGCAGATCGAGTCCTGTCTGGACTCGTTGCTCAAAGCAAGCGGGGTTCGCGCGAGAAACGTGGATGCCGTGTTTCTGACGGGCGGATCGTCGTTCGTACCGGCGGTGCGAAGAATCTTTGCAACGCGCTTCGGAGAGCAGCGGATCAGGACGGGAAATCAATTTACCTCGGTAGCGTGGGGTTTGGCGCTCAAAGGGGTAGCTGATGCGTGCGGTAGCTCTGGCTAGATTCCTCCGGCGCTCGCCGAGGAACCCGCCTGCAGCTTCTTCCAGGCTCGCGTGAACACGTCGCAGGCCCGGTCGTCGAATAGCACGAAGTAAATCTTCTCGACCGATGGTTGCGACTTCAAATGAAGAATGGCTTCTTCAAGCAGGATGACCGCGCATTCCTCCATCGAGAAGCCGGCGATGCCCGTGCCGACCGCCGGAAAGGCAATCGTCTTTAGCCCGCGCTCCGCAGCGATGCGCAAGGAATGCGCGACGGAATTTCGCAGAGTGGCGGCCGTGGTCCGTCCGCCGAGCTGCATGCTGGCCGCATGAATCACGTGCCGCGCTTTCAGCTTGCCGCCGCCGGTGATCGCCGCGTAGCCGACCGGGATACTTCCAATCTCATCGCATTCGCGCTGGATTTCTTCTCCGCCCTTACGCCGGATCGCTCCCGCGACGCCCGCACCCAGCTTCAAATCATTGTTCGCGGCGTTGACGATCGCGTCTGTGTCCATATCCGTCAGGTCGCCCTGCTGGATCACGATTTTTTCTGAGTGCGGATGATTCATGTGGTTTGCCGGCGGCTTCTACTTCAGCAATTTCTTATAAGCGGCTTCATCGAAGCCCAGGACGATTTGGTCGCCACGAATCACCACGGGCC
>JBARCY010000061.1:0-3920 GCA_049794595.1 Candidatus Acidiferrum sp. | reverse complement strand
GAATAGGATACCTCGAACCCTCCTCACAGGAGAGAAAGACGGAGACCTGCTTCACTTTCGGCGAGTGCCCTAAAGGCGGCGGTCCAAATCCTCGGTAAGACCAGCAGGCAGCTTCCGCCACTCCGTTTCCGGCACATCATCCGCCAGGCATTGCAGCACTGCCTCAATCGGCTCAGATTTTGATGGCTTGAGGACCCGGGCGCTTTTTTGAATTTAGTGCTTGCGAGCACCCCGTGCTTTTGAAGGAGCAACACGCGCGTGCCGCGAGCCGGAAACTTTCGCGGCCGCCTGCTCGCCAGTCAGATTCTTTCGCTTCGCATAGACTTACCCGCCGACTACTTTACCCTAACTCTCGCCGCCACAATCGCCTTCCGGTTCCGCTGACAAGGTCTCCATATCGGCGGTAGGGAATTCATGAAGCGCCGCAGTGCGTATAACCTCCAGCTTCCTCTCTATCTCTGCGGCCACTCCTCGGCCACGGGCCGCGTCTGGCCCGTCCGATTCCTCGATCCTTCGCTGGTCAGCCCGGACCAACTGCTCCACGTAGGCTTCCACGCTAAGCCCCTCCGCTTCGGCTCTAGCGCGAATCGCTTGCTCCAATTCAGGGCGAACAGAGATATTCATGTCGCACCTCTTCCCGTGATTCAAACTCGATTGTACGACCGTTTAAGCGAGCATTGCCATCAGGCCTGAGCGGTGAACTTTTCGTCTTTCTCGTATTTCTAACCTCTATCTCTTTTCCACAGCTGATTCGAACGATACCAACAAAGTACTTGACACACATTTTATATCTTGCTACCATGTTTTATGATTGCGTCGCGGCTCCAGCCATTAGAATCCAACTCGCCCATCCTCCGCGTACTCTGTGCCCTCCGCGACCTCTGTGTAGAGTCTGTTTCCTCGCGCCAGTTTGCAGTGCAACCCAACTCCTTCCGCCATTTTCCACAGTCTCATCTCTTAATGCTCACCGCTCGCCACTTGTGCGCTCTGCCTGCCCTGAGTAAGGTCGAAGGGAGCGAAGACAAACGGTCACTCGCCGCTAATCCCTTTAGAATGCGCACTTCCACAAAACTCCCCTGTAAACCCTTTAGATTCCGCACTTCCAAAACGCAGCACTTAAAGTTCTTTAGAATGTGCACTTACAAAAAAGGGGGTGGGGGGTTTCCTGCCTTACCAGCAGGCTCGCCCGGTTTCGCCAGCGTCGGGCTCTTGTGTTACCGTGCCGGCTGCACGTCAAATCCATTTGCGAGGCGCGTCATGAGGCGTAGGGCTTTCTTACAATCCATTTCCAGCATTCTTCTCGTCATATTTCTAGCGCCGCATCGCGCCCACGCGCAGGCTGCGCCGCCACCCTCCGCGCAGACTTCTCAGCAGGCCACTACACGCCAGTCGGCTCCAACTGCTCATGTGCCCACGCAGGCCGATATTCTTCGCGGCGCGTACGGCCCCTACCGCGCGAATAACGATTTGCTTTACTACCACCTCGACGTCCGGGTCGACCCCGATAAAAAATTCATCAGCGGCAAAAACACCATTCGTTTCAAGATGCTTCAGGACGGCACGCGCATCCAACTCGATCTTCAGCAGCCGCTTCAAGTCGATAAAATTCTCCTTGGCGCAACTGAACTCAAATACGAGCGCCAATTCGGCGCCGTTTTCATCGACTTTCCGGAAACGCTGCGCGCCGGCCGCACGTACTCCATCGATTTTTATTATTCCGGGAATCCCCAAGAGCAAGGCCGCTTCGGCGGTTTTTCATTCCACAAAGATACCGCGGGTCATCCGTGGATTTTTACCGCGTGCGAAGGCATCGGCGCCAGCGCCTGGTGGCCGAACAAGGATCAATGGCGCGACGAAGTCGAAAGCATGGAGATCAGCGTTTCGATTCCGAATAATCTCGTTGACGTCTCCAACGGAAAATTTCTCGGCAAGACCGATCTCGGCGACGGCTACACGCGCTGGGACTGGCTCGTCCACTATCCCATCAACAATTACGACGTCTCGCTCAACGTCGGCAACTACGTCCATTTCGCCGACCGCCTCGGCAGTCTTCCACTCGATTTCTACGTCCTTCCCGAAGATTTGGACAAAGCGAAAGCGCAGTTCGTGCAAGCCAAAGGTATGCTCGAAGCTTTCCAGCACTATTTCGGCGAATATCCCTTCAAGAAAGACGGATACAAACTCATCGAAGTGCCGTACTCCGGCATGGAGCATCAGAGCGCCGTCACTTACGGCAATCATTTTAAGAATGGCTATCTCGAGCGAGATTGGACCGGCGTCGGCATCAGCACGAAGTTCGATTTCATCATCATCCACGAAAGCGCTCACGAGTGGTTCGGCAACTCCATCACGGCCGCCGACCCGTCTGACATGTGGATTCACGAAGGCTGGGCTACGTATCTCGAATGCCTCTATGTCGAATACAGATGGGGCCACGACGACTACCTAAAGTACGTCAACGCCTACAAATCCAAAGTAAAGAACCAGGTGCCGATTATCGCCGAGCGCGGCGTCAACGCCGAGCCGCCACAGGACATGTATTTTAAAGGCGCGCTCTTTCTGAACACGCTGCGCAGCGTCGTCAACGACGACCCTCGCTGGTTTAAGCTCATCCACGACTTCTATCAACATTTCAAATACAAAAACATCATGACCGAAGATGTCGTGCAGTATTTCAACCAAAAGACCGGCATGAACCTGACACCGATCTTCAACCAATATCTTCGCCATACGGCCATTCCCGCGCTCGAGCTCAAATTCAACGAAGCGGATGGCACCGTTTCCTATCGTTGGAAGGTGGATGAGCAGGGCTTCGCCATGCCCGTCCGCGTCGGAACAAAAGGGAACTGGCAAATCATCAACGCGACGACCGATTGGCAAAACTTGAAAACGCCGCTCTCGAAAGACCAGTTCGATGTGGCCACCGATCTCTATTACATCAACGTCGAAAAACAATAGGGGAAGGCATGCATTCCGCCTCGTGGAAAATCCTTGCGGCAAGAAATTAAGAGGTAACAGTTGAAAGCTTTGGCGCTCATCCTCGCACTCCTCGTCGCAGTCATTGCTGTCGCATTTTTTCTTAGCCGATCATTGGCAAGCAAGAAGTCTGCGGCCAACGTTGTTACTAGAGCCGACACGTACGCAGATCTTCGCAACCAAATCTTCCAGGCATCGCGTGTCGCGCTCGGCTTGCCAGCTACCTCCACACCAGCACAACCCTGGGGCGCGGTGATGGATTGGGGATTGGGTGGCGGCACAGTCACCGTCGTGGCGCTTTCCGATGGAACGGCCAGCGTCTACATGAGCAGTGGTGGCGGCTCCATAGGAGGTGGCCAAGCGCATCAATCCGTCAAGATCGCGGCCCAGAAGATGGTCGCGATCGCCGCTGCAGCTCAACCACAGATGCGTGGTACGACAACCTTCCCTCTGCCGCAACAAGGAGAAGTCATTTTATACGTCCTTACAGACTCAGGAGTCTTTTCAGCCAGTGGAACGCAAGATGATTTCAGCTCGCATCATCACCCTCTCTCAAATCTTGGCGATGCAGCACAAAATATAATCACTCTCTATCAGCAAGAGAACGAGGGCAAATGAACGGAGGGCCGAAAACATGGTGTGTCGAGACCAAGGCTAAGAAATTCGCAGTCTTGTCCCGCGACTGGCACTGGGCTTTGCGGCGGCACTCGTCGCAGTTTTATTTTTATGGCAAAGTAATGATTCATGGCCGACCCAGACAACTCCAGAGCCGTCGGTCGCGCCTCATTTCGCCATCCGAATTTCTTGCTCTTTCAATCTGCACGCACCGCCATGGTCGTGGCCATGGAGATGCAATCGGTGGCCGTCGGCTGGCAAGTTTACGAAATCACGAAACGTCCGCTCGACCTCGGGCTCGTCGGATTGGTGCAATTTCTTCCGGGGAT
>JBARCY010000060.1:0-9870 GCA_049794595.1 Candidatus Acidiferrum sp. | reverse complement strand
TAGTAGCGCCAGCTCGTGGTATCGGCTCCTTGAGGAGCGGATTCGAGCATGTGGGCGGCGGCGGCTTTTAAGACGCGTTGGGTGAAAGTTAAGCCGCCTTCGCGGGTGGTAGACCCTGGGGGGCCGGTGTAGCAGTGAGGTTGGTCGACGCCGTAATCGAAGGTGGCGTCAGAGTGGGGCGCGGTGGTGGAGTCGAGGGCGTGCTGCATTAGGTGGACAGCGCCATCCAGGAAGAAGGTATCCGCTGTGCCTACCATGACGTGGAGTTTGCCTTGGAGCTTGGGGCCGAGGGTTTTCCAGTCGCGCTGCATGATCGCGGTCAGATCGTAGTGGTCGCGCCAGTAGGCGGCGACTTCACGATTGATAACGCCGGTGCGCTGATTCCAGATTTCGGCGGGATAGCCATCCGCACCGACGGGGCTGAAGACGGCTTGCCAAATGTCCCACTGCTCGCCGGAGCGGCCGTGCGTGCCGAGGACGAGCTCCCACCGATTGGTGCCTTCCGTGGTGGCGAGGATGAGGCCGGGCGGAGTGCGCATTTCGGATTGGGCGATGCGGCCGAAGGGGCCGATGGTCCAGTAGGCGTTTTTGTCCTCGTAGATGTTGACCATCTGATAGGCATGGAAATCGACGGGGTCGGGACAGGCGCCCCAGGCCCCGTTGAAGTCATCGGGATAGAAGATTTGCGTGGCTAACGTTTCCCAGCCGCCGGTGCTGCCGCCGTAAACGGCACGGGCCCACCCTTGGCCGATGCCGCGGAATTCTTTTTCGATTTGGGGGATGAGTTCGCGATTGATGGCTTCGCCGTAGGGGCCGAGGTTGGCGGAATCGACGGCGTAGGAATCGTCATAATAAGGATTCGCATGCTGGATGAGGAGAAGAAGCATGTGAGGGAGCTTGCCGGTGGTCCAGTCCTGATAGAAATGATATTGGGTTTGGGCGCGCTCGAGGGCGAAGCCGGTCTCATCGGCCGCGGGCGGGGTGGTGCGGAAGCCGCGAAAATCTTCGGGGAAATGACCTTGATTGACGAGGAGCGGATAGTGAGCGTTGGGATGAGAGGCCCAGCCTTCAGGGATAACGACGATGGCGCCGAGGTACATGGGACGGCCCCAGAATTTGGTGAGAACTTCACTTTTCATTTTGATGTGCTTGACCCACTGGGTGTCTTTGGGCTGGTCGATGGGCGGGACGATTTTGGTGAGATGGATTTGGATAGGGGATGCAGTCGCGTTGGCGGGATCGATGTGAATTTTTTCGGGGACGCTATAGAAATTGCCGGGCTTGGAATTCCAGTGCTGGCCTTCGCCTTCGTCCATGGGGAGCTTGATGGTGTGGCCGTCGGCGCGGTGGAAAGTGGTGTATTTGTTGAGGACGGCCTGGACCCAATAATCGCCGGCGGGAATGTCGCGGAAATTGGCGGTGGGGTAGCCGAGGGCGTCGGCGGCGATGATGGCGGGTTGGCCGGGGGCGAGCGCGTCGATGTCCGTGCCGAAAACTTGCTGGGAGTGGACTTCGACTTCCAAGATTTGGTCGCGCGGTTCGGGGTCGTTGGTGGTGGAGATGACGACGAAGACGCGGCCGTCGAGGGGAGTGGGGCTGAGATCGGAAGAGAAGGAGATGGCGAAGCGCGGTTGCGCGGAAGGAGATTTTGCGCGCGGGGGTTGCGGAGCGGCGGCAAGAATCGCGACTGAGACAAAAAAAGTGGCGAGGCCCGCGAAAGCGCGAGCGCCGAATTTGTGTGCAACGTGAAGCGAGCGGCGGCAGAAATCTTTGGGCGAACGCGGCATCAGAATGTTCCTCGGCGAAGCGTGGATGGTGTTATAAGAGCGGCGCCATTGTATCCGAGAGCGCGAGGAATGTCTGCCGAGAGCGATCAGGCTGCGACGGTGGCAGCCTTCTTGGTGGTCTTGCGGGACTTTTGGAGAACTTCGCGTTCGGCGCGGACCCAGTCTTCCAGGGGATTGCCGGGGGCGCCGTTGCGCTCGAGATAGATTTCATAGGCGCGTTCCGCGATTTTTTCCTGCGGGGAAAGTTTTTTGACGGAGGGAGATTTACTTTTCGCCGATGAACCATTTCCGTTTGCTCTTGCCATAAGCTCCTCGTTCAGGTCCTGACCCGCGGGCTTGATTCCTGCCTTTCGAGAAATCCCGGCCGTGGGGGCCAGATCATAAGTTTAGATTCGCCCCGAAGCAGAAAGAGGTGCTTCGAGAAGCGTCACCAATATTATGAGAGCGAACGGGGCGAAGAAGGCAAATGAAATTTGAATAAAGAGAATCGAAATCGGAAATGGGAGCGGGAGAAAGAGTCTGGAAAGGCAAGGCGAGACAGTGGGGAATTGCTCGCGACGGAATGCACGGGGAGGCGGCTTGTCGGTTGGATGCGCGCGGGGGTATGCTTCGAAGCGCACGGTTGGGTAGAAGAATATGGGCACCAAACGCGAAATATTTGCGAAGGGGGAAATAATCATGAGGCGATTGGGATTGATGGTGGCGGCGCTGTTGATGAGCGGAGCGGTTTGCGCAGCGCAGGATACGGTAGCGAATCCAGTGACGACAACAGTGAAGGAATTGTTGCCGCGATATGAGAAGAATATGGTGGAGGCAGCGGACGCGATGCCGGCGGATAAATTCAGTTTCAAGCCGACGCCGGAGATGAATACGTTTGCGCACCTGACGATGCACATCGCGATGTCGAACAATGCATTGTGCGCAAAGATTTCGGGGCAGACGGCGCCAGAAGTAAAACTGACGGACACGGATCCCAAGGACACGCTGGTGGCGGCGCTGAAGGCCTCGTTCGAGTACTGCAGCACGGCTTTGGCGGGAGTGGACGACTCGAAGCTGGGAGATTCGCTGCCTTGGTTTGGAGGCCGCCACACGTCGAGGGCGGGAGTGCTGATTGCGTTGACCGACGATTGGTTCGACCACTACGGCGCGCAGGCGGTGTACTTGCGGCTGAACGGAATTCTGCCGCCAACGGCGCGGCGGGAGAAGAAATAAGCGGGAGTTTTGGAAAACCCGCGGCGGATGGGCTCTCAGGCGGGGCGGAGATTCCGCAGGGAACATCTCAATCTGAAACAGGAAATTGAGAAAGTACCGAGAAAGTGCGGCATGGATCTGGCCGCGCACCGCCGGTTAGGGTCGTCAGAGGGCGACGGCCTTCTTCATAAGCTTTTCAACTACAATCACTTGCGGGAATTCTTGGCAGGGTCTTGCACGGCTAGAACTCTGGCGCAAGAAGCTCGGGAGGATGGTTAGCGGACTGCAGGATTAGTGAGACAAGGGGGAGCGGCTATGGTGTGGGTGAGCCAGAGCCAATTCACCAACCTCAGCTTGATGGCCGCAAAATGACAAGAACCAATCGTAGGACTCGATACGGCGTGTTCGTCTGTTGTTTGCTTTTGGCAATGGAATGGGTGGCGCCTGGGCGGGCACAAGATAGCGAACGCAAGATACTGAAGAAAGTGGAAGCGCAATATCCCCTGATCTTGAAAAGGCGGGGGATCGGCGGGACGGTGAAGTTGAAAGTTATCATCAAGGCCGATGGAAGCGTGAAAGATGTTCAGGTGCTCGGGGGAAATCCGGCATTGGCTGACGCGGCGGAGAAAGCGGTTCGGCAGTGGAAATTTGCGCCGGGCGGTGAAAGCTCGATTACCGTGGCAGTGGAATTCGATCCCAATTCATAAGCGGTCTTCCTAAGGCAAATTCCTGCAAGAAATTTCAAAGTAGCTGGGCGGGGCAAGTTCCTGCTCTCCAAGATTTCAAGAACTGAGCGGAACCGGGATTCGTTAGACCTGGAGGACGTCGCCTTCGCGGGCGGTTGACTGATACAGAACTGGGATGATGAAGAAACCGAGAAGCAGGCGAGAGAGCAAACCCGCAACGATGACGATGGCGAAGGGCTTTTGCGTGTCGGAGCCGACGCCGGTGGACAAAGCTGCCGGGAGGAGACCGAGACAGGCGACAAGGGCGGTCATCATAATGGGGCGAAGGCGCATGAGCGCGGCTTCGTGCGTGGCTTTGCGAATGTCGTGACCTTCAAGACGGAGTTTGTTGATATAGCTGACGAGGATGACGGAAGTTTCGACGGAGACGCCCATGAGGGCAAGCAAGCCAAGAATGCTGGAGACGCTGAAGGGGGTGTGCGTGAGTTTGAGGGCGATGAGCGCGCCGACAGGTTCCGTCATTACTACTTCGAGGGCGATGATGACGGGGAACTTTAGATTGCCGTAAAGGGCAAAAAGGATCATGAAGATGAGCAGAATAGTGAGCGGTCCGATGATATAGAGCTGGGATCTGGCCTCGACTAGCTCGCTGTACTCACCGCCCCAATCGAGATGATAGCCCTCAGGGAGTTGCACGGCCTTGGCGACGGCAGCCTGCCCGGCGTTGACCGTTCCTTCGAGGTTGCGGCCTTCCACGGAAAACTGAATGCCGATGTAGCGAGAATTGTTTTCGCGATAAATGAAGGAAGCTCCGGTGCTTTCCTTGATGGTGGCGAGCTCGGAAAGCGGAATCTGCTGGCCGGCGGGCGTGGGAACAAGAAGATCGCCGATGTCGCGGGCGCTGGAGCGGTACTGTGGCTCCATGCGAACAATGAGGTCAAAAAGTTTTTCACCCTGAATGACCTGGGTGGCAGCCTGTCCGCCGATGGCGGCTTGCACGACGGCTTCGACGTCGGCGACGTTGATGCCGTAGCGGGCGATCTTGGCGCGGTCTGCGTCAATGATCAGGCTAGGCTGGCCGAGTTCGCGGACGACGGTGAGCTCCTTGAAGCCGGGAGTCTTGTCAAGAACGTTGCGGATTTCGACGGCCTTTTTCTCGAGAACATCGAGATCGGGGCCGAAGACTTTGACGGCCAGAGAGGACTTGAGACCGGTGAGAGCTTCGTCGACGGCGTCTTCCGCGGGCTGGGTAAAGTTAAAGATGATGCCGGGGTAAGCCGAGAGCGTTTTGTCGAGGTCGCGGCTCAGCTCCTCCTTGGTGTGAATGGAGCTTGATTTCCATGAGGCGTCGCCGTAGGGCTTCAACCCAACATAAAACTCGCAATTGAAAAAACCGGTGGGATCGGTGCCATCATCAGGGCGGCCAAGCTCGGAGCCGACGACAGTAACCTGCGGATACTTCGAAATAATGTCGCGGACTTGCGGGGCGAATTTAGCGGCGTCTTCGAAAGCAATGGTGTAGGGCATGGTCGCTCGGACCCAAAGAGCGCCTTCATCGAGGTGCGGCAGAAACTCACCACCGATGAGCGGAACAAGAAGCAAAACGCTTCCGAAGATAAGGACAGCAGCCAACAAGGTGAGCGCAGGGTGACTGAGGCACCAGTCGAGGCGTGCGGCGTAAAAGTCGCGGATCCATTCAAAGACGGGGTTCTTTTTCTCGCGAACACCCTTTGTGAACCAATAGGAGGCGAGCACGGGAACGAGAGTAAGCGTAAGGATAAGAGCGCCCACGAGAGCGAAAGCCATGGTGTCCGCCATGGGGTGGAAAAGCTTGCCAGCCGGGCCAGTCAGGGCATAGATGGGTAGATAACCGGCGATGATGACTGCAACGGAGTAAAAGATAGGGCGGTCGACGTCACGAGCAGCGGCGAGGATGACTTCGTTCAGTTTGTATTCCTGCCCGTGGCGCTCATTAAGCTCGCGATAGATGTTCTCGACCATGACGATGGTGCCATCGATGATGATGCCGAAATCGATGGCGCCGATGGAGAGCAGGTTGGCGGCCTCGCCGGTGGCGTGGAGAAAAATGAAAGCGAACAAGAGGGCGAGAGGAATGGTTAAGGCTGTGATGACAGCGGCGCGGAAACTAACCAAGAAGAAAAGCAAGACGAGGAGAACGAGGACCATGCCGCGGAGCAAGTTCCATTCCACGGTGTCGGTGGTGACACGGACGAGATCGCTGCGGTCATAGTACGGGCGGACTTTGACGTCCGGCGGCAGAACAGTCTTGTTAAGCTCTTCGGTTTTTTCCTCGACGCCTCTGAGGACATTTTGCGTCTGCTCGCCGCGGCGCATGAGGATGACGCCTTCGACGGCGTCGTCGTTGTTCTTCGCTTTGTCCTGAAAGCCGAAGATGCCGAGACGCGGTGCATTGCCGATGACGACTCGGCCGATGTCTTTCACACGGATGGGCACGCCATTGCCGCTGCCGACGACGACTTCGCCGATGTCGTCAGTGGTTTTGACGAGACCGAGACCTCGAACGTAATAAAACTGGCCGCCTTGGGAGTAGAAGCCACCGCCGGTGTTGGCGTTGTTGGCGGTGAGGGCGTTGATAACCTGCACGATGGGCAAGTGATAGTTGTAGAGCTTAACGGGGTCGAGGAGCACTTGGTACTGCATGGTGGGGCCGCCGAAGCCGGAGTCATCGGCCACGCCGGGAACGCTGCGGTAGGCGCGTTCGATGATCCAATCCTCGAAGGTGTGAAGTTCCATCGGCGAGCGATCGGGGCTCTCGATGACGTAACGATAGACGAGACCGCTGGGACTGAAGAGCGGGGCCATACTGGGCGTGACGCCAGAGGGAAGTGTGGCGTCGCTAAGACGCTCGAAGACTAGATTGCGAGCGAAGTATGGATCCGTACTCTCTTCAAAGGTAAGAATGACGTCCGAAAGCCCGTAAAGGGAAATGGAACGCATGACCTTGAGGTTGGGCGTCCCGTTCATGGCGAGCTCGAGCGGAAGAGTGGTGAGGCGCTCGACTTCTTCGGCGGCGTGGCCGGGCCACTGGGTGATGAGCTCGACCATGGGCGGGGAAAGGTCGGGATAGGCATCGACAGGCATGCGGCGGAAGGATTCCGCGCCGGCGACCACGATCAAAAGAGTGATCATCAGGACTAAAAAGCGCTGCCGCAGGGCGAATTGGACAATGTGATGGATCATCGTGGTTTCTTTCGGCCGTGTCTCCCTTTAATGCTCCAAGGAATTCTTGAATTGCAGAAAGAGGCTGCCGTCGCCGACAACATGCTCGCCTTCCTTGAGGCCGCCGGTAATCTGGGTGCGGCCCCCGTGACTATCGCCGAGCTGAACCATGCGACGCGCGAATTCGTTCTGTCTTGTGGAAGACTGAACGTAGACAAAGGGCTGGTTTTCGGTGTCGCGCAAGACGGAAGCGTCCGGAACGGTCAGGGCATTGGCGATGGCGCCGGCATTGACGGAAGCGGTGACGTACATGTCCTTCTTGAGTTTCTTGCCTCGATTTTCCGTAACAATGCGCGCCTGGAGAGTGCGCGTGTTGGGATCGAGCGCGGAGGCGATGTAAGAAATTTTTCCGTGAAACGTGTCGGGGTAAGCGTCGGTGGTGATTTCCACGCTGTCTCCGGGATGCACATCGGCAACTTCGTCCTGGTAGACATTGACGAGGACCCAGACGGTGCTCATGTCCGAAATGGTGAAGACCTGGGTCGCGCCGGCTTGCAGCAATTGGCCGGGGCCGACGAGGCGCTCGACAATTTCTCCGCTCACGGGGGCCAGGACGGGAATTTGCGAAGTTGTTTTCGGCGGAATTTTTTCGAGCGATTCAGGGTCGGTGATACCCAGGACGCGAAGTGCATCCTCGCTGGCCTGGAGATCGGCCTGAGCCTGGCTGCGCGTGGACTCGGCGGTCTGAAAATCGGACTCGGCGATGGCACCATGCCTGAAAAGGTCCTGAGCGCGCGTATAAAACTTGTCCGCGAGCAGAAAAGCAGTGCGCGCCTTTAGGTAGGCGGAGCGCGCAGCGGAGTAGTCTGGACTGTTCACGGTGAGCAGCGGCTGGCCGGCGTGGACGGTCTCGCCGGGCGTGACGAAAAGTTCATGGACGGGCCCGCCGATGGCGGCAAAAACCGGAGTCGTTTTGAAGGCGTTGTAGGCTACGGCACCGGTGAGGCGGAGAATGCGCGGAAGCGCAGCTTTTTCAACGGAGACTACCTGCACGTGGGCCATCTGTTCGTGTGGAACGGTAAAGAGTGCAGCTGTCTCCGCTTTCGACTCGCTGGCCGAGTAGGAAGTCATCTTGGACTCGGACTCATCAGCACTTCCGCCGCAGCCGGCGAGAGAGCGCAGAACAAGCGCAAAGATCAGAGCGGCGGCCGGAAACATCAAGGCACGAGACTGAGATCTGAGAGTTTTGTTTTTGAAATTCATGGCAGACTCCTGGTTCCAACGGCTTCGCGCATCTGTTCGAGCGCGGTCATATAGCTGGCAAGCGCCTGGCGGTAGGCAAGCTGATTCGAGCGGTAGGTGCGTTCCGAATCGAGAAAATCAAGCAGGCTGGCGGCGCCATGTCTGTAGGCATACTCGGTGATATCGCGCGATTTCTGGGCCTGGTCGACGTAACCGCCGCGGTAAAGCTGAATAATTTGATCGTTGGAGTGCAAAGCCTCATACGCGTCGACGACGTCCGTCATGACTTGCTCGGAAGCTTCATTTTGCAATTCCTGAAATTGAGTGACGGCATACCGCGTGCGGGCGATTTCGCCCTGATTGCGGTCGAAAATGGGCAGATCAAGATTGAAGTAGAACGCTCCGCTGTTTTGGCCGTTGGTGTGGGTGTAGTCAAAAGTGACGTTCAAATCGCGTTTGCCGTTGGCCTGAGCCAGCGACTCCTGGCTATGGGCAGCGGTTACGCCCAATTGGGCAGCTTGCAGATCCGGGCGTGTACGAAGAGCCAGCGCTTTCAAATCATCGAGACCTTCGTGGACGGGCTGATAGTCGAGCGAGCCTTCCACGTCGTAATTGTCGGGAACGGATTCGAACCCGAGAAACTGACGAAGAGCGGCAAGCGCCTGGACTTTGGAGAGCCTGGCTGCGAAAACGTCCGACTGGAATTGCAGCAATTGCAATTTGATTTTGAGGAGATCCCCTTCGCTCATGTCGCCGGCCTTGAAGCGGGACTCACTGATATCAACGGTCTTCTGAAAACTGTCGTAGTCTTGCTGGGCGAGATCCAGGGTGGATTGCGCGAGCAAGACGTTGATGAATTGCTGAGCGAGATTGAAGGTGAGCTGACGCTCGTTGTCCGTCACCTGAGCGCGCGTAACGGCGGTCGCGTCTTTCGCGGCCTGCAAACGATGCTGGCGCTTCCCGCCGCGTTCGAAGAGATAGCCGATGCCGACGTCGAACTGCGCCTGGTTTGCCAAATAGTTCGTATTGAACTCGCCTGGATTGAAGAGCGGAAAAAATTGCGTATCCCAGGACAAGGTGGGATTGGGGCGAAGATTGGCGGTAATTTCCTGTGCTTGATTTTGAAGAATGGTCGATTGCGCGGCGAGGAGGGCGTGATTGTGCTGCAAGGCAAGCCGAATCGCTTCGTCAAGGGTGATGCGCTTGGGAGGAGGCTGCGTGGTGTCCGCGCGTGGCGGTTCCGGCGCAGCCTGGGCGCCAGATGCAGGCGGAGCAGCCGGAGGATTCTGCTGTGCGAACAAACCGACAGGAAAGGCCAACAGCGCCGTGGCCCATGCCATTCCTTTCCTCATATTGATACTCCTCTACGGTCCCGTGCGGCAGGGACAAGTCCATATAGTTATGGTGGAACGGACGAAATGGAGAAAACGCCGAGAACTACAGAACGGGAGGGCCGCGAGGAGAGGTCGTGCGGGGGAGTTCTACAGATGGAGAAAGAACGGCGACGAAAACCTCAAGCCTGTCTACGACGGGAACGACGGCCAGATGCAATGTCCGAGTGGTGACAACGGAACCAGCCGTTGAGCAAAGCTGACAAGGATGCGATCCCGCGGACCCTGCATTCAAATCGGCACAATAGTGGAATTGCGCCGCCAGGAAGATCATTCCGAGAAGCAGAGCGCCGAACCGTATCTTATTCGGTTTGAGGAACATCTTTATACTGAGACGAAGCTTAGGCTGGAATGGTTGCGGGGTCAAGCAAC
>JBARCY010000059.1:0-53198 GCA_049794595.1 Candidatus Acidiferrum sp. | reverse complement strand
CTTTCTTTAGCGCCGGCAACGCGAAGTGGGCCATGTTGTAATAGTGAAAAAGGTTGAGCCGCAGAGAGCTCACAAATTTTTCGGGACTGCCGCTCTCGAGCCCCACGTTATCGTTCGCGCCAACATTGTTCACGAGCGCATCCAGCCGTCCATATTCTTTCAGCGTTTGCTCGATAGCTACATGGCAACTTTCTACCGATAAAACGTCAGCGCAGATCAGGCTGCAAGTTGCGCCATCGATCACCAGCTCCGTTTGAAGCCGCTTCCCTGCTTCGACATCCTTGTCGACAAATACGGGAATTGCCCCTTCGCGCACGCACCCTCGCGTAATCGCCTCGCCGATGCCTTTCGCCCCGCCGGTGATGAGAACTACTTTGTCTTTAAGCTGCAAATCCACGAGGAGCCGCCTTCAATCCATAAAATCGAGTGGCACTGCCTCCAAAAATATTTTCCTGATCCGCCGACGGAAGATGCTGCATGTAATTCTCGATGAGTTGCTTCACCCGCGCATAGCTCGCCGCCAGCAAGCACACCGGCCAATCGGAACCGAACATCACACGCTCCGGGCCAAACGCCTGAAACACTACGTCCAGATACGGCAGCATATCCTCCAGCTTCCACGCCAGCCAGTCCGCTTCCGTCACCATCCCGGATACTTTGCAAAACACGTTTCGATCCTGCGCAATGGCCCGCATGTGCCCTGCCCAAGGCTCGCGGCTCCCCGCTTTGATCAGCGGCTTCGCAAGATGATCCACCACGAATCGCTGCTCCGGAAAGCGCGAAACCAGCTCGATGGCAGCAGGCAGTTGCTTGGGATAAATCAGGATGTCATAAGTAAAGCCAAACTCGCGTAATCGCGCGATTCCACGCAGAAAATCGCTCCTCACCAAAAAACGGTCGTCTGGCTCTGCCTGGGCGATGTGTCGAAATCCGCGCAGTTTTTTGAACTGCGAGAAAAACTGCAACCTTTCGGCAATCCGTGGCGAGCATAGATCGGCCCACCCTACCACACCGGCGATGCGGCTGTTGCTCTCCGCCAGGTCCAGCAGAAACAGCGTCTCGCTCTCGGACTGATCCACCTGAACGGCGACGGAGCCATCGACGCCGTTTCTAGCGCACTCTCCTTCATATTCTTCCGCCAAAAAATCGCGCCTCAACAAAGCCATCTCGTCGGTAATCCACCCGCCACGCGTTTTCTCGTATTTCCAAAAATGCTGGTGCGAATCAATCGTCATTTTCGGCGGAGTTGCACCCATTGCCGGTTCACCGATCATCGAGGTAGTGCGTTTCGGCCAGATTTCTTAATCTGGCAGCGGCGCCTTCGGGCGTGATATCGCGTTGCGGGCCAGCTAAGAGTTCGTATCCCACCATGAATTTCTGCACCGTGGCGGATCGCAGCAGCGGAGGAAAATAGTGCGTGTGAAAATGAAATTCCGGGTGACTCTCCCCATCCGTTGGTTCTTGATGAAAACCCATCGAGTACGGGAAAGCCGTCTCAAATAAATTGTCGTAGCGAATCGTCAATCTCTTCAGGATGTCGGCGAGATCCCTCGGCTCCGTGTCTTCCAAAGCCGCGAGGCTTGCCACATGGCGCCGGCTAAAAATCATCGTTTCGAACGGCCAAACCGCCCAGTAAGGCACGAGCGCCACAAATCCCTCATTCTCGCAAACAATCCGCTCGCCGTCCTCGATTTCCAATCGCAAGTATTCGCACAGCATGCACTTCGCGTTGTCTTCCAGGAAATCGCGCATGGCCGCAAGCTCTTTCGAGGGTATGTTCGGCACCTCTTCATTAGCCCATATCTGGCCATGCGGATGCGGATTGCTCGCGCCCATCAAAGCGCCGCGATTCTCAAAAATTTGTACGTGCTTCACCCACGGAACTTCGCCGAGTTCCTGGTACTGTCCCGTCCACACCTCAACAATGCGCCGTACTTCTTCCAGTTCCATCCGTGGAATGGTCAAGTCGTGCCGCGGTGAAAAACACACCACGCGACAAATCCCTCTCTCCACGCGTGCGACGATCAACCCATTCTGATCTATCTCGCTCGCAGAAACGTTCGGCAACATGGCGGGATAATCGTTGTCGAACACAAACGTCTCGGCATACCCGGGGTTGCGCACGCCCTGCGCACGCACGTTTCCCGGGCATAAGTAACACTCCGGATCGTACTGAACGAGCGGCGAAGCCGCTACCTTGTCAACCTTTCCAAGCCACGGCCGTTGTGTGCGATGCGGCGAAACCAGGACCCATTCCCGCAAGAGCGGATTCCAGCGGCGGTGCGGCGTTGTGCGGAAATCCGTCTGATTCATAGGTGGCTCGGCTTATCTTGCCATTTCGGGAGACTCAACTAAGCTTGCGCCGTCGGCAGGCATGCAAATATAAACCACGGCAGTGATGCCCGTTTCCTTTTGATAGCCCTTGGCCACGCTCTCCGCGAATGCCGCGGCGTGGCGTGCTTCCACAAGATTGATCGTCGCTCCCCCGAAGCCGCCTCCGGTCATGCGCGCTCCGTAAACACCCGGCTCCCGATTGGCCAGATCAACCATCAAGTCCAGTTCAGCACAGCTCACTTCAAATAAATCGCGCAAGCTCACGTGCGATTCAGCCATGTATTTCCCAAATTGCCGCAAATCTCCCGTTCGCAGCGCCTGCACGCTATTCAATACCCGCCCGTTTTCCGTCACGATATGTTTCGCGCGCTTATAAAGTACCTCTGGCAGCAGTCCCCGATGCGCTTCAAGTTGTTCCAGGCTGACATCCCGGAGCGCGCGAATTTTCGGCATCGCTTTTTGCAGGGCACGCACTGCCTCTTCGCACTCTTCCCGCCGCTGATTATATTCCCCTCCGGCAAGCGTGTGCTTCACACCCGTATTGCAAATGACCAGCTTCACCGATTCGGGGATGGGCACCAATTCAAAATCCAGCGACCGGCAATCCAGCATCAACGCGTGATTCGCCCGGCCGTGCAGCGATATAAACTGGTCCATGATCCCGCAGCGTATGCCGACAAAGTCGTTTTCCGCCTGCTGGCAAATGCGCGCGAGATGAGGCCGGTCGATCGATAGCCCAGATTCTTCCGCAAGAGCCAGCGCAGTGGCCACTTCAATCGACGCCGAAGAACTGAGCCCCGCGCCGATCGGCACTTCTCCGTGAACCAACAAATTCGCCCCGCTTAGCCGATAGCCCGCTTTCTGGAGCTGCGCCGCGACTCCAACCGAATAGTCGCTCCACGTATGCGACGGCTTCAGCGATCCGGAATACAACTCCACTTCCGCCTGCTCAAGGAATTCCTCCGAAGAAACGATCAGCTTGCGGTCTTGCCGGAGGCTCGCTCCCACCCAGCAGTAAAACCCAAGCGCCGCGGGCATGACGAATCCGTCGTTGTAGTCGGTGTGCTCTCCGATCAAGTTCACGCGCCCTGGCGCACGATAGACGTGCGGATTCACTCCAAACTTCGCGCGAAACTTTTCCGCGATGATTTTCTCGTCAGTCATCTTCGGCTTAGTGAATGTCCTTCAACTTGGCCCTGGGGAGTGCAAAAATGGAGGAAATGGCGCGCCCGGGGGGACTCGAACTCCCGACCTTCTGGTTCGTAGCCAGACGCTCTATCCAACTGAGCTACGGGCGCGCAACTTAGAAATATTAACATAGGGTACGCTGCTCATCCACCCGCGCCGTTCCTTACTTTGAAAGAGGAGCGCGCGCCGCTCGTCCCGGAAACACGCCTCCCACAAGCTGGCCGTCCTTCAAAACGGGAACTCCATTCACGAGCACGAACTGTATGCCTTCCGAATACTGCAACGGATTCTCGTACGTCGCTTTGTCGATGATGCGTTCCGGATCGAACACGGTTATATCAGCATCGGCCCCAACGCGAATCCGGCCTTTGTCGTAGAACGCCGGTGCCCGCTTTTCAAGCCGTTCCGCGGGCATCAGCGTCATTTTCCTCAGCGCGGTCATCAAATCGAGCGCTTTCTCTTCCCTCACGTAGTGCCCCAGCACTCTCGAGAACGTCCCTTGTCCTCGCGGATGCACTTTCGAGCCCGTGATCGGCATTCCGTCGCTGGCAATCATAACGATGGGATTGGCCACGGCCGCGCGCGCCGCCTCTTCCGGAATCGAATGGATCACCACGATTCCTCCGATTTTCCGGTACTTCTCAAACGTTTCCGCAGTCAGCCTCTCGCCAGTCTCCGCCCACTGCAAGTCCTTATAGGTAATCCCCATGCTCTCTTGCCAGCCGGGATCGAAAACCGCCGATTGCAAAGCTGTGCTTCCCGCCGTGTACGGATAGCATTCCGTCGTTACATCCAGCCCGTGCCGTTGCGCGCCTTCCACCATGGAAATCAACTCAGGAGTGAATTTCAAACCCATGCTTGTAATATGCACGACATGCAGTGGTGCCCCAGTCGCGGCCGCTGCTGCAAGCACTTCCTCGAGCGCCGCAAGTCCCGTGGCGGGCTCCTTCAATCCGGCGTACCGCAGATGCACATGCACGGACGCGTGGTACCGCGCAGCCATGCGGAACATTTCCACAATTTCCCAGTGCGTGGCACCGGCCGTGTAATTCACTCCCATCCCTTCGGCCAGCGCCCCTTCGCGAAACCCTTTGTCCATATCTGCCGTAATCTCCGCGAGTTCCTCGGGGGTCGCCTCGCGATGTGCCGCGTCGCCCGTCGGCAGAAACGTGCCTGGATCGTGCATCACTTTCATGCGCACCGGTATGTGTCCGATGCTCACTCCATAATTGATTAGCGACCTGCCTTCCCGGTCCGCATACCAGTCAGCCACTTCGGCTGTGCCCGCTTCCAACTCAAGAGACGTAGTAACTCCGTCGTGCGCTTGAAATTGATAGTTCCTTGGCTCCTGTCCATGTTCATGCATATCGATGAATCCCGGCGCAACGACCAGCCCCTTCGCGTCCAGAGTCTCCTTTCCCTGGAGCGCGGTCGAGGAAATCGCGCGAATCTTTCCATTGATAATTCCCACGTTGCGCACGGCGTCCAGCCCCGATTCGGGATCCATCACCCGGCCGTTGGCGATCACTACATCATATTTTTCGACATCATCGGCCGTGCCTCTAGCGACGGTATAGCTCAGTGAAGCGGCCACAAGACCAATCGCGATGGCTGCCGTCCAAGCTCTCCCATATGGCCTGAGCCGCATTCTCTGGTACCCCCGGTGACGTTGCGGCGCTAAGTCTCTTTCCCCAAGCGCTCTGTGTCAAAGGAAATCTTAACCGCTTAACCCATCGTCCCACAGCCGCGAAAACTGTCCCCGCGGAGACCCGTCCCGTATCAAACGAGCTTCCCAGCAAAGAAAAGCCCCGGGCCGCTGGGGGGAGCGACCCGGGGTGGGGGTACTGCTGAGGGGGGCCGGAGGAAACTCGAGAATCTCTTAGTTCACCTGGTGCACAGTCAGCATGCAAATCTTTCGCAGCTCTTCATACGTGAAAAATGTCTCTTCCTGATCGCCTGCGCACTCCTTGTGGCCCAATCCAGACTCACGCGAAAGGCTGGAAAGTTCGTCTTCGGAAATCCCCAGTAGCAGCGCCGCCCTTCCTTGAGTCACATACTTTGGCACTTGGCTGTTCATCGTTCCTCCTCACGCAGGAAGCAACGCCATCGCATCTTGCTCAACGGCCAGGATCATCGTTTTATAGATGTCCACGTCCCAGCCATCCCCAATTCTCATCCGAACCGTTTCGCTTCCGTCCTTCAGCAGGGTTCCCCGGAGCGGCACCTTAATATCGCCTAGCGCCACTTGCAGTACGACGGACTGCCCAACCCATATTCCGTATGCGCTGTCCATTCCCCCTCCTGCAGATACTCAGGCCTCGCTGACGGAAGCAGAATCGCTGAGTGCGTCGCAGCGGGCAATGGTACACAGAGGGTACTAGCCTAGTAAGATGGTACTGTTTGGTGTCGCATGAAGAATTTGCACCAATGCGGCACACAAGTACGCTCGTACCTTCTTTTCAGGACGCCTGGTCCATTGGACGGCAAGGATGCACATGGCATTCTGCCTACATGATTGGTGCCAATCATTCTCCACTGAACGCCAGGACACCGCACTCGTCCGAAAGAACAGGTCTGGGCTTGGCTTTAGGCGGTGGATTTTCGCGTGGATTCGCGCATCTCGGCGTTCTTCAGGTTCTCGAGCAAAATCGCATCCCGGTCTCTTATATTGCGGGCACGAGCGTCGGCAGCATTCTCGGTGCGGCCTATGCCAGCGGTGCGCCGCTCGCGCGCATCATCGCCACCTGCCGTACAATTCGTTTTCGCGATATCGCTCGCTGGCGCGTTTCCCGCCTCGGATTGGCCAGCAATCACCGGTTGGGCGACCTGATCGAGCAGGTCTTCGAATCCCGGCGCTTCGAGGATCTCCGAATTCCAATGGCCGTTGTTGCGACGGATCTGGCAAACGGCGAGCCCGTCGTTTTTACCCACGGAAATCTGTCAGAAGCCATTCGCGCAAGCTGTGCTTTCCCTGGCTTGTTCGAACCCGTTGAAATTGGCACGCGCTGCCTCGCCGACGGCGGTCTGGTCGCGCCGGTTCCCACGCGCGCCGCTCGCGATCTCGGCGCTGCGCACGTCATTGGTATTTCCGTCGGTGTCGAGGACGGCGGCCGCGGCGCTCCTTCAAATATCTTTCAAGTCGTATGCCGCGCCGTGAATGCCGCCCAGAAGCACCAGCTCGAGATATGGGAACGTCACGCGGATTTGGTGCTCCGCCCCGACCTGCAATCCTTCGCCTGGGATGATTTCGATCGCGCCGACGAGGCCATCGAAGCCGGCGCCGCTGCCGCTCGCTGCGCTCTCCCGCGCATCCAAAAGCTGCTCAATCCTGTTCGAGAATCTCACGAAGAATTTGAATCCCGGCTCGAGGCTGAAGCCCAGAGTTATCTTTGGCTAGCGGAGGCATCCCGTTGATTCGCCTTGCTGCCTTATTCGCCGCCATTCTCGCATCAACGATTCTCTGGTATGAATGCCGGGAAGACATCGCCGTTTTCTGTTACCGTATTGGTTTGGGTGCTCTTACGAAGCTCCGCTCGCGCGTGCTCGTCCCGGCGCCTGCTTCTCAAATAAACCGATCGAGGAATCGTTCCGCTTGCTCCATTCCATCCTCCAATTTCTCCACTCGCTCTACACACCCGAGGGACTTCGAGAGCTAATCCGCTCCGGAGGCGCTCCTCTCGTCTGCACTATCGTCTTTATCGAAACCGGCTTCTTTGTTGGCTTCTTTCTTCCGGGCGACTCGCTCTTGATTACTGCTGGTATCTTTTCTTACGCCGGCGTCATTCCCCTTAAGTGGCTTTTGCTGCCGGTCATGCTTTGCGCCATCGCTGGCGACCAGGTGGGCTACTGGATTGGCCGCTCGGCTGGGGCTGCTCTCTATCGCCGAGAAGATTCCCTCTTTTTCCGCCGCAACCATCTCCAGCGCGCCCATGATTTCTACGAAAAGTATGGCGGACGCGCCGTGATTCTTGCGCGCTTCGTACCCATCATTCGAACGTTTTGCCCGCCCGTCGCTGGCGCCGCGAAAATGGCTTATTCGCGCTATCTGCTCTTCGATTGCCTCGGCGGAGTCCTCTGGATTGGCGCAACGATTCTTGGCGGCTATTCGCTTGGCCATTTCATCCCCAACATAGGCCAGTACATACACTATGTGATTGGCGTGGTTGTCTTTTTGTCCATACTTCCCCCCATCTTCGGCTTGCTTCGTTCCAGAAAGAATCCCGGAGTGCGCTCCACTTTGCCCGGCGATGGCCCCTCCGGTGCCCCGGCAGGAACGGCCGTATTTAACCATAAGGTTAAATAAGCCCATGCCCTCTCAAAAGCTCCGCGCCATCATCTTCGACATCGGCCGCGTTCTCGTCCGCGTTGACGTTGCCCGCGCCATGCAAGGATTGGCCTCCGGCACCTCCCTAACCCCCGCCGAGCTTTGGTCCGCCATCGAAAAGGATCCCCGCTGGCCCGACTGGCAAGAAGGCCGCATGGCGCCCCGCGACTGGTATCTTCACTTGAATGAGCGCCTTGGTGCGAAACTTACCTTCGAACAGTTCACCGAAGTCTGGAATCGCGCCCTTGACCCAGTCCCCATCCAACAGGATTCTTTTATCGAGGGCCTTTCCAAGCGTCACCGCCTCGCTCTTCTCTCGAATACCGACCCTATCCACGTTCGCCACCTCGAAGACCACTACAGCTTTTTCAAATTCTTCCCCGTTCGCATCTATTCCTGCGCCGTCCGAGCCAGCAAGCCCGATCCCTTCATATATCAGGAGGCCTTGCGCGGCCTCAAAATTCGCGCCAACGAAGCCCTTTACATTGATGACATTGCGTCCTACGTCGAAGCCGCAAAGCGTCTTGGCTTGGGCGGCATCCAATTCCAGTCCCCAGCTCAACTTGTCTCCGATCTCAAAGCGTTCGGCATTGAGTTGGCGTGAAGCGACTTGAAGAGTAAGAAACACCGAAAAGACCAATTGTTGCGTAAAGATTGCAAGGACTAGTACCGGTCTACTCTGAACCGCCTTTTCCCCCTTTCTTCCCAACCCGCATTTATTCATCAGCTTACGGCGACCTTCGCTCCTTCTTCCCCCGTGCTCATTTGGTTCATGACTTGCACCCTCCCTGTTACGGGCCGGTTACAAATTCAAAGAGTTCGCCCAAATTAGGGTGAGGAGAAAAGAATTTCTATGTCAGAGGAACACATCATCGAAACAAGAAGTAGTGGATCTTGGCAGTTGCCAGCGATCATCATACTTGGCTTGGTCGCGCTTGGTGGTTTGGGGTTTGGATGGAATGCTTCGTCAAAGCTTGATTCCACGCAACAAGCCGTTTCCACTCAAGTCAAGACCGTGCAACAGTCTGTCGAGCAGGACATGTCTTCTTTGAAAGACCGCGTCGCGCAGGACGAAAAGGCCAATGCCGATCTTCAGGGCGACCTCAAGGTTGTCACCGATAAGCTCAAGATTACGCAAGGCCAGCTCAAAAAGGCGCGCAAAGAAGCGGCCGACCTGAATGACCAAGCGACCCAAAAGATCAGCGCTCTCGATACTTCCGTCCACACGGAACTGGCCACTAAGGCCGGAACCGATGACGTCAAGAACGTGGATACCAAGGTCACCGCGGTCAGCACTGACCTCAACTCCACCAAGGAAGACCTGAAGATGGCCAAGAGCGAGATGGGTACGCTCATTGCCCGCAACCACGATGAAATCGACCAGCTCCGCCGCCTCGGCGAGCGCGACTATGTTGAGTTCACCATTGACGGCAAGAACAAGCCCCAGAAGGTTGGCAACATCACCGTTGAACTCAAGGGCGTAAACGAGAAGAAGAACCAGGTCAATATCGCCATGACCGTCGACGACAAGCGCTTCGAGAAGAAGAACCGCGCACTCAACGAGCCCATCTTCTTCTACACCTCTGGGACTCGTCTGCCGGAAGAAATCGTCGTCAACAAGGTCGGAAAGAATAAGATCAGCGGCTACGTCAGCATTCCCAAAGCGAATGCGCAGCCGGCCACCACAACCACCTCTTCTGGAATGTAAACTTACGAAGCAACCCTCGGCCATTGCGGCCAAAGAGGCGCAAAGCGGGCAGGAATTCCTGCCCGCTTTGTTTTTTGAGCTTACCCGTTCTCCGAAGGGCCCGCTTGCTTTTAGGCATTCTGCAGTTGAGCCGGAATCTCCGCTAAGATGGAAGCTCGTGTCGCGGAGAAAAGCTTGCACCACACGTCCTATGTTCTGTACATCGCCGTTGACGACCTGATTCCCGCTGGGGGAGGTATTGCTGCAGGTCTCGACGAATTCGCCGCTGCCCTCGACCACAAAGGCATCCCTGCTGTCTGGCTCACCAACCGTACCCGACTCCAGATGGATGAACCCCGCCGCAAACTTGCTCATATCCACCCATTTATCGCCGAAGACGGTTGCGGCGTCTTCCTCCCCGAAGACTATTTTCACCTGCGGCCACAAGCCACCACGGCGCGGCCTCGCGGACTAACCACTGTCCGCCTTGGCCGCTTCACTTGCCTGCCTGTCGCCCAACAACAACCTGCCGCTTCGGAAGCCTTGGAGAATCTTTCTGTTGAGACCGGTGTCACTGTCGTCCCCCTGCGCGGGCTTCCTCCTCGAGAATTAGCCCAAAACTTGAACTTGCCCACTCGCGAAGCCGAATTGGCTCGTCAGCGCGATTTTGATGAGCTTTTCTTCTTCGCTGGAGCCTCCCAGAAGGACATCGAGAGCTTCCAATCGGCGGGAACCCGTCAGAATCTCCAGCTTCGCCAGCGTGGCGTTTTGTGGTCGCTAGCGATCGGAGCGAACGTTCGGCGGTGTGTCAGCGAGCTGTCCAAACTCTATGATCGCGCCCTGCGGTCGCATGCTCGCAGTATAGCCATCGCTACACACGGTCAAGAGAAAGCCCTGTTCGCAGCCTGCGACCGCGTGATTCTGCTGACGGACAAGGTCAAAGATCTGCCGGAGCCCCCTGGTCCACAACCAGCTGCCCAACCTCATCGAGTAATGGAACTACCTCTCAAATCCCCAGACGTTTGGGAGCAAATTCTTGCCACTCTCTCCCTGCGGCGATGAGCGGGAGACGACACCAGGATTGGTGCCTGGAAACAATGTGTCCGTTATGCCCCATGACTTGCACAATTTCTACCTCACTCGGATATGTTAATTTTTCGCAAAGGCTCCCAAATCTATTGTTTTCGTGCTGATATCAGTTGGCGGCATGCCTGGTTTCTTGGCCCTTCGATTGCCCTTTATGAGTTGGACGGAAGGTAACCCCAGCGTTATTCGCCTTCTGGGTGTTATGGCGAGATTGGAAATTCTGAGAGACCGCGTACTAGGAGAACCCCAACCATGGCCTGGCTCGTTCGCAAACTTCACATACCGGCCTCTGAATCCACAATGGGCATTGTTCTGAGCGTCTGCATTATCACCATGGGCCTGATGTCAGTCGCACTTGTGTGGCAAGCTCAAATCATCGCCACTCAGCGTGATGCCATTCGCTGGCTCGAAACAGTTAAGTTTGGTGGATAGACTTCCTTCATCAGCCCGCTAGCGCCAGGCACGCGCCCCTCCGCGTGCCTGGCCCCCCTCCTGCCGCACTTAGGTCCCAGCATTATTCATAGGCCATTTCGAAGAATTCGCCGCGACTTCCTCGCATTCTTGTGATTCAATGTCTCCACAGGGGACTTAGGCTCGTCGGGAGAGATATCGTGAAGCGTATTTTGAGTCTTATCGTACTGGCGACTCTTCCAGCTCTATTTGTCCCTGGGTCGTTATCTGCTCTTCCATCGCAATCGGCGCCGCCACCAACACCGAGTAGTAGCCGGGCGCGCTCCTCGAGTCCGGATTCTCTGTATCACCGGCACCATCGCAAGCACCGTAAGCGTCACCATCGTCCACACCATACCGCCCCTCACCAATAGCTCTGCAAGTGGCGCGCCCAAGGAAAAAGGGGGAACCAGACGGTTCCCCCTTCTATCTATTTTGCTCGTCGTCTGCGAAGCGCGCTAAATACACGTATGTTTCGCGGGCGATTCGCACCGCGAGAGCGGTGTGCTCAGCTTTGTTTCGGCTCTAAGCCCGGTGGAGTCATGTCCCCTCCGGAGCTCGTTGAGCTCTCAACCTCGGTTTACTCCCTCGTGACACAATTTGCAAGCGAAGAATGGTACGGGATCAGTTTGGGAGAGAAAAGCTCGACGGCACGAGGCTATATCCTGACGCGCCTACACTCGGGAAGAGTCTCCTCAAACGGCACGGAAGACTCGCGATGACGGGACTGCTGGACCATTTCACAAGACTGACATCAAGTGTTAAGCGAAGGCGTTCAACGAAATGAATGACTTCCGGATGGCCCGTCACTCGACGCGGAAGATCCGTAGACGTCACGTCGAGGGCAGGTCGGGCGGGCGGCTTCCGAGCACCGATCCATCGCGGTACAGCCCCAACTCGAGGACGGCTGGAGTCCCCTCCTCTTCAAATTGTAGTCCTTCTTCGTCTGATTTTGCTGATGCTGTTGTGCGCCACCTGATCGCGACTGCCGCAACGCCAAGCAGCGTTAGCATCGCAGCCGTCAATCCCGGTTTCTGAAGGGCTTCCTGTTCCCAAACGACAATCTGCGCTACCACCGAGATCAGGACGACTGCGGCCGCGACGATCATATGGACTTGAGACTTGCCGGGAAGATACGAGCAAGTAAAAGGAATCTTGCGAAAGCTATATAGCGCGAGGTCGACGAGAATCATTCCTAGCAAGCTAAAAACCACGAGGTGACCCGCAGCTTGGCGCCACGGCCAGAGCCAGAGACACATGGCTGCCGAACCCAGCCAGACCGGCGCCACGGAAAGTAAGATCAGAGCGCGCCGTACTGCGGTCAAGGTTTGGCTTGAATCAATCAACCCGACTGAGCGGAACACCCAGTTCGCTCGGAGTTCCAACGGCAACGCAAATGCCACGCGCAATACAATTACCATTAGCGCCAGCATCATGACGCTTGCCGCGAGCATGGGCCCATTCGCCTGATGCGAAATTTCGATGAGCGGACCGCCGGGAGCCTGCGATGACGCGAGAAGGGACAGCAGGGGAACGGTGAGTGCCGCACCGATCCCCAAATAGAAAGCAAGAATCAAGCGATGCTGTCGGCTGCGCGCGAGTGTGCGGACGGTGAATTGGCCGATCGCCGTCTCCACAGAATTGCCGAACGCCGGCAGCCACCGGAACCTGTGTGAGGCGGGCGTGATATCCGGTTCCTCGACAATTTGGCGGACGGTTCGTGCATACGAGAGAGCGTAAGCTGCGACCGCCGCAACCACGGTGACTCCGAGACCTATCCAAGCTCGCCGCGCGAGCGGAACCGAAGCTGGATTCATCGGTCCCGCGAGTTGGCCAAGGAGAGCCTGAAACCAAGAGAGGGGTCTTTCCAGAAGGTACATCGATGCAAACACGCCAAACGCAACAATTTGCAGAAGCGCGGAGACCCTTAGGAACAGCCGGCGAGGAAGGAACTGAGCGGTCAAACCTTGGACAGCGAGAACCCCACAGTAGATAAACGCGCCGGAAGCAAACATCGTGAACCAGTACGCTAGAAACCACCGCACAGCTCCGAAAAGTCCGCGACTGGTCGGCGGCAATAATGCAAACGTTAATGGCCACGTGATGCCGGTCACGCAGTGTAGCAAGACCACGACAAGACCTAGCGCGGTTGCCGTCGCTGCCACCTTTACCAGAAACATCGTACGCACACTTACTGGTAAAGGCGCCAGAACCATGACATCCCGGCGGTTCGGAAAGATCGAATCCCAGCTGAGGACAGCGAATAGGCCCACCGCCAGCATCGTCATGGCGATCAGTTGGTGCTCCGTACGCACTCTAATATCCAAGAACGCACTCGGGGCTATATTCCTATCTATGAACAGGGGGGCCAGACCCAAAAACACGCTTGCGGAGACGAGCAGAGCTGCGAATTGGCCGAGCAGCTTGTTTGAGTCACCTTGCGCGGAAGCGGAAAGAATTTCCAGGTCGACGACGCGGAAAAGAAACTGCCGGTACAGAACGCGAAACTGCGATTCCGTGTTGGTGCTGTCGCTCATGCCTGGATCAAATCTGCGATCTGGCGCGAAATGGCGCCGGTGTCCACTTCCACCGCGAGCTGCGAGAAAATGCCCTCGAGCGTCGGCAGGGCCATGAGCGTACGCAGGCGTTCGATCGAATCGTCAGCGACGACTTTGCCGCGGTTCAGAATTACCACGTGCGAACAGACTCGCTCCACAGTCTCCAGTTCATGAGAACTGAAGAGCACGACTTTTCCGCGCGACGCGAGCTCCTGAATCAAGCTGCGTAAGATGAGTCCTGTACTGACGTCAAGGCCGGAAAAAGGCTCGTCGAGCAAAAGCAAATCAGGATTATGCAACAGTGCGGCGGAGAGCAGTATTTTCTGGCGCATGCCTTTGGAATACGCCGCGATTGCCGAGTGCCTATTCCCATGCAGGGAAAAAAAGTGGAGGAGGCCGTCAATGCGATCGGTCGTCGCCTTCGTGGGCAAGCCGCGCAACTGGCCGACCATCGTCAGATACTCGAGGCCGCTCAGATGCGAGTAAAGATGCGGCTCTTCGGAGACGTAGCCGATGCGCCGCTTATAGGCAATCAAGTCGCGGCCAATTGATTCTCCCCGGAATAGGATTTGACCCGAAGTGGTTTCCATCATGCCGGTGATCATTTTAATGGTGGTGGATTTACCGGAGCCGTTCGGCCCGAGATAGCCGGTGATCTCTCCGGGGCGCGCCGAAAAGCTGACGTCGTCGACGGCGGGACTCCGTTTGAATCGCTTGCAAACGTGGCGCAATTCGAGCATGCACGCTCCTTGCGGCATCCTATGTAGCAATCTATCTAGGCGCTTGTCAAGTAGTACGCTACATAGGTACAATGCCGCTCGTGGCATCCGAGGCGAAGCTCTCACACACGGCCGCGATCATCTTGCAAGCCATTGACGCGGGACGGGTCTATGGGTTCAGCGTGATGGAAGAGACGGGCCTGCCCAGCGGGACCGTGTACCCAACGCTTCGGCGGCTGGAGCGCGGGGGGCTGATCCGTTCGCAGTGGGAGTCGCAGGCAGTTGCGGACGCTGACCAGCGACCCGCTCGGAAATACTACAGGATCACTCACTCCGGCAAACTTACACTCGCGGCTTCGCGGAAGCGCTATCCACTTCTGGTTCGATTGTTTCCGGTTCGTGCTGAGGGGAAAGTGTGATGCCTAGGAGGCTCCAGATCGCCATCCTTCGTAACGCGGCGCTTCTCGTCCCCGCTTCGGAGCGCGCAGAATGGTTCTCCGAATGGAAAGCTGAACTTTGGTACGTTGAACGCGGCGCGACTGCATTTTGCTTCGGTTCTTTTCGGGACGCGCTCTGGCTCAGAAGCAACAGCTTTTGCACGCGCCGCATTCTCAGTTTTGACTCGCCTCTGCGCTGCGTGCTTTTCCTGGCAACCCTTGCGCTCCTGAGCTCCCTGTTCGCTTTCGGACTTCCTGCTCGCAACCCTCTCCTATTGTTATGCTCGCCTTCGGCGATAAAGCATTTCGCTTTCGAATGTTTTTGGTTATATCTTGAATCCTTGCTGGTTCTTCTGGCCCTTAACCCGCTGACGCTCGGAGA
This sequence comes from Candidatus Acidiferrum sp., assembly GCA_049794595.1. Classification (GTDB taxonomy): domain Bacteria; phylum Acidobacteriota; class Terriglobia; order Acidiferrales; family UBA7541; genus Acidiferrum. Next base: position 38,033 of record JBARCY010000059.1, on the reverse strand, counting down.
GTATCCAGCAAGCCGCTCTGCGCCCTCTCTCGTAATCAGGCTCCGTCGCTGGCTCTTCCTGGGCGGCAAGCTTTATCTGCTCGTGCCGATTCCTCTGTTTGTGTGTATCGCCCTTTTGCCGATATTCCCGCTGGCGCCGTGGATACTATTTTTTGGTTGGATCTTCGGATTCCGCTGGATCCTGGCGGATCAGCGAAAGCGCTGCCCGGTCTGTCTACATTTGCTTTCCAATTCCACTCCTGTGGGAAACCCGGCGCAGCTGGTTTTTGGCTCGTATGGTACCGAACTCGAGTGCGCCCGGGGCCACGGCTCGCTTTACGTTCCAAACATTCCCACCAGCTTGTGCAGCTCGCAGCGCTGGCAATACCTCGACCCCAGCTCGGCCAGCTTGCATTTGTAGACTTACAGGTCGTAACTGCGCTCGAATCGTCGGCAATCCGGAAGCGATTGAAGCTTGGCTTTGCCAGCTGAGCCCACACGCCAAGTTTGGGCAAACGCACAGATTCCGCAGGCAGGCGATTTCTACCGGATGTGCCAGGCTGTCACTTGATGAAGAGGGTTTCGCGAAGCTGATCGCGGCTCACGAAGGACTTCGTCGTGCGGAAGCGACTGAACAGATCCTGAATTTCGCGATTCTGGTAGACCTTCTGCGCCGGGCATAGCACGCTTGAAGAAATAATCTGCAGCGAGTTAGAATCCGCGATGCGGTACCGCTGGAAGCCCTCGGGCTTTTTGCTGTGGAATAACGCGAACACCACTCCACCAGGACGGAGCAGCTCCGTTAAATTCGCGATCGTCTGCTTGGCCAGGGCCGGCTCCATATAATCAATCAAGTCCCAGGCCAATACCGCGTCAAACGACGCGCGCGGATACTGCAGATTCGATTCAAGGAATCGCAACGCGCGTCCGACGGGCGTCATGTCTACATTTTCACAAACCACTCGTGCGTCGTTTAGCCGCACTTCCTCTTCTTTCAAAAACTCCTTCCACTCCCGGAGAATATCTTCCGAGGACACCCGAAAACCGCGCTCAATGAAAAAACTGAGGGTCGTCTGCCACGCAGGCCCCATGTCGAGCAGAGTCCCGCGCCCGAGACCGTCAAGGTTCCACAAGAGTTCTTTCAAACCGTTTGAAATGCGTGTTGAGCTTGGTGTTTCCGGAGGACGCGTTGAACCAACCGCGGGGGCAGGGACAAGGTTGCGCACCCTTGCATTTCCATTTTGAGGCATCGGCCGCGAAACCTCGCGGCCAGTTCCACTCCCAACGCCTATCCCAAGTTTATGTAGGAAGCTCATGGGCTAATCCGCCGCCGTTCCGGAGCTGATCGAAGTCGACTTGCCTGCCGAAGGCAAGGCACCTGCCGCCGCGGCGTGCGCCTCCCCGCCCTTGGCAGACTTCTTGCCAGCTTCAACCCTGCCGCGAAGCAACGCCCCATCTTCGATGGCCAGGCGGTCTGTTTGGACTTCCCCGATCACTTGACCAGTGCTCCAGAGTTGCACTTTGTCGAACGCAGAGACTTTGCCTTCCACGGTTCCTCGAACAATCACTTCTCTCGCAGTCACATCCGCTTTGACGTGCCCGTTCGGCCCAATCGTCAAGCTCCCGTTCGTGAGGTTCAACTTTCCATCCACTTGGCCGTCGACGAAAAGATCTTCGCTTCCAGTGACCTCTCCTTTTATTTTAATTCCCTGGCTAATACAGGCAGCGGCGTTCGCGGAGACTGGTACCGGCTTTGAAATCTCACGGATTGGGGACGAATTTGAACTCGGAGTGCTAGAGACAGCCGCAGGCGTTGTGGAAATCTCGGGTACTGCTTGGGGCTTACCGTCTTCTTTTTTCCACATCTGACACCTCGACACCGAAAATTGGATTTTCGAAGCCGCCGATCGAGTGCTGGGGGGAACCGCGACTCAGAAGCGTGAACATAGTACAGGACTTAGCGGCTGTAAACAAGTATGCAGGGTAGCAAATCTAGCGTGTTTCCTGAAGCGCTATACCATGCATTGTGGTTTCAGTGCGGCGGTTTGCACTACAGATTGCGATCGCTTGGAGAGTTCGCAATCCGCACGATGCCCTCGAATTCCCGCTCTAATTGCTGTGAATTTGTAAGATAACTTTAGCTAGTAGAGAGCTATTCATTAACCTTCGTCAGATCTACCTACCTCTCGGTGTGCCACGCGACTTTTTCGCATTTCTCCCGCGAAGATTTACACAAGAAAATCAAACGCGTGGTCGGCTTCGTATCCTGCAAAAAACCGAGGGGCTACGCTGCGCTTGGTGCGTTTTCTTCCACAATCCTGCCGTTATGAATCCGGGTCTAGCGCTCGCAAGTGCGCGGCCGCTTGCTCCGGCAACTCCGCATTGAAGTAAACCTCTTTGATGCTGTAGGACTTGCTGCGTTTTTCCACGATCGGCAGGATTTCGATATGCCAGTGATAGTCGTCCGCCAGCGTTTTCCAGTAGCCCGCTAATTCGCCTTTCTTGCTTTTCGTGTTGGGGGCCGTGTGCACGACCAAATGGTAGGCCGGCGCGACTTTATCCAACCGGCGCAGGACGCGGCCGAGCAGGGCCGCCAATTGCTTACGGTTCGAGCCCGGCCGCGGCTGCTCGAACAGCTGATTGTGTTTCCGGTGCATCACCCAAACTTCGTATGGAACACGGGAGGCATACGGGCAAAGCGCATAGTAGTCTCCTTGCACATCCACGATCCGCTTCCCCTGTTTTTCTTCTTGCTTTACAAAATCGCAAAAAATGCAGCGTTCTTTGTCTTTAAACCAGTCATGCGAGGCGTGCAGCTCATACTTGATCCGCCGCGGCACAAATATCGTTGCCGTCACTTCCGAATGCGCGTGAGGCCATTCTTCTCCCGCCGCCACGCCGTGATTTTTGAATACGCTCACATACTTGAATCGCGAATCCTTCTTCAAATCGGCAATTCGCGCCCCCCAAACCCACAGCACCCGTTCAATCTCATCGTCGCTGAACTGCGTCATACGCTTTTCGTGGCTCGGTGTTTCGACCACAACTTCATGAGCGCCGAGTGGCCCCATTTTGTCGTACATGCCCTCGGCCTGGCGCCCGGGATCACCCTCCACGCGATATAAGGGATCAGGATGAGGGACAACGCGGACCTGCCACTGACCTTCGGCGGGCCAGCTCAGAATGGGTTTCAATTTCTCAATTTTTCCGGGCTCGAGTGGACACTCGGAAATGGATTCACCGCCGACTTCCCGGTGGCCTAGGATAATCCAGCTTTGTGTGATGGGATCTTTTCGGAGTTCCATTCAGGTTTCTTCAGGAGACCTCGCGGCAGCTCTCTCTCTGTTCGTATTTCCAGGAGCAACTCACAAGAAAATCGATTCTCCGCGCCTGCACCAAGCGCTCTCGCATCAGCGTAGTTTGTTTGTCCCCCTCATAATTGTCAAGCAAACGGCCGTGCAAAATTTGCCCGTTTGTTTCAGTCCGGATGGCTTCGGCCAGTCATGAACGGGCCGCTAAGCAGTTCTGAAGCTTTTTCCCTTCGCCAAATGCCAAACTCCTTGAAGCTCTCGGGTTGCTTGGCGGTCTGGTATTCTCGCGTGTTATCCTCACGCGAAGCCCTCTCTGAACATGGACGCCGACCGTACATTCATGCAACTCGCCCTCGAGGAAGCGTGCGCCGCAGCCACCGCCGGCGAAGTGCCCATAGGCGCTCTGATCGTGCACGACGGCAAAATCCTGGCTCGCTCGGGCAACCGCACGATTCGCGACTGTGACCCCAGCGCCCACGCTGAAATGGCCGTGATCCGCGAAGCGGCCCGCATCCTCAAGAACTATCGCCTGGCAGGTACGACGCTTTACGTGACTCTCGAGCCATGCAGCATGTGCGCCGGCGCTATCATCCAGGCGCGCATCCCTCGCCTGGTCTATGGCGCGGACGACCCCAAGGGCGGCGCTGTGCGTTCTTGTTTCGAAGTCCTCACCAACGCCAGCCTCAATCACCAAGTCGAGATCGGTCCCAGCGTGCTCGCCCCAGAGTGCGCTTCCCTTCTCCAATCCTTTTTTGCCGCCCGCCGCTAACCATCTGCATGATTGGCCGAGTTGCAGAATCACCACGCTGCCCGCGATGGGAATCCATTGAAGTGGCTGCCACCGGATTGGGAGCTCGCACAACCGTTGCAGCTCAATCATGCGCAAGCAGGATTGGTCAACCCGGATTGCCCGAAAACAGATCCCTTGCTACGATTGAACTTACAACAACTGCGGAGAGGTGACTGAGCGGTTGAAAGTACTCGCCTCGAAAGCGAGCGTGCGGGAAACCGTACCGTGGGTTCGAATCCCACCCTCTCCGCCAGCTTTTAACTACTTTCAACGTCAAGATTTACAGCCTAGAACGCGAAGGTACCCCTGCTACTTCTTTCGCCGGGCACCAGGGACGCCAACGTATGGCGGTCTCCCCGAAAAAGAGGCTACACTTCAACGAAATCTCTGCAATCGTGGATTGCGCCGGATGGACCTGACCGACCCTTAGGACTAGCGCTGAAGTGGCCGCTCGTGTCCTTCAATTCCCGACCTCGCTGCTGCAATTCGTATGCACTGTTGTGCGCATGCGAACACCGCGTCCGTTCAACGGAGAGCTCTCGAAGCGTGAGTAGCGCGTCGACCGCAATTTGTGCGGTGTTCGAATACGCCGGAACCAGCAATTCGGCGCTTGTTCGCTTGACGCAAGCGGGCAAGGTGACTAGCCTTTGGCACGAATACAGCGCGGGGGAACCATCAAAGTTCAACGAACAGACGCGAGCACCAAGCCGCTAGCCGAAGCCTGGCCCGATGGTGGTGCTGTGCGCGAAAGCGACCTCCTTTGGACCCCGAGCGCCGCGCGAGTGGAAGACGCGAACTTGACGCGATTCGCAAAATGGCTTGCGCTCGAGCGCGGACTGCAATTCGCGAGCTACGGTGAGATGTGGCACTGGTCCGTTACCGAGCTGGAAGAATTCTGGCAGGCGATTTGGAATTACTTCGGTATTGAGTCTTCCGCGGCACACACGCATGTGCTTGGAAACCGGATGATGCCGGGCGCGGAATGGTTTCCAGGAGCGCGGTTGAACTACGCGCAGCACGTGCTTCGACGGGAAAGAGCGGGAGGCGACGCAGTCTTGTTTATGAGCGAGACGGCCCCGCTTTCTGGCTTGTCATGGGAAAAATTTGCGGGGCAAGTGCGCATTCTTGCGACTCGGCTGCGGGAAATGGGCGTGCGGCCTGGCGACCGGGTTGTTGCGTACATGCCGAATATTCCGCAAACGATGATCGCGATGCTGGCAACAACGGCGATCGGAGCGATATGGGCGTGCTGTTCGCCGGATTTTGGTTCGCGCGGCGTGATTGACCGGATTCAGCAGCTGACACCGAAAGTGATGTTTTGCGTGGATGGTTACCGTTATGGCGGCAAGGAATTCGATCGAAGAGAAGAGCTTGCGGAGATTATCGCGGCACTCGGAGGTTTAGAACACATCGTTTACTTGCCTTATTTGAATGTCGGAGATCAACGAGCACCTTTCAAGCGCGCGGTGGAATGGAACGGTCTTTTGGCGCATGCTCCGGCTTCCGGGGAGGGATTTGAGTTCGAGCAGGTCCCCTTCGGCCATCCGCTGTGGGTACTGTTTTCTTCCGGCACAACTGGATTGCCAAAAGCGATTGTGCAGAGCCATGGCGGCATTTTGCTGGAGCAATTGAAACTGCAGCACTTTCACATGGATTACCGCGTCGGTGAACGGGCGTTTTTTTTCACCACGACGGGATGGATGATGTGGAATTTCCTGGCGAGCATGCCGTTGAGCGGAGTGTGTCCGGTGCTATACGACGGGAATCCAGCGTATCCCGCACCGGATGTGCTTTGGCGCGTGGCGCAGGACGCGAAGGCGAGCTTCTTTGGCGCGAGCCCTGCTTACGTGGACGTGATGGCCAAAGCTGGGATTGTGCCGCGAGAACGGTTTGATTTATCCCATTTGCGAGCGATTATGCCCGCGGGTTCGCCGGTTTCGCCCGAATGCACCGCGTGGTTTTACCGGAATGTGAAGCGAGATGTTTGGGTTGCGACAGGCAGCGGCGGGACAGATTGCTGCACGGGGTTTGTTGGCGGCGTTCCGACGCAACCTGTCTATGCGGGAGAAATTCAAGGACGCTCGCTGGGTGTCGCGGCGTTCGCATTCGATGAGAAAGGCGAGAACGTGGTGGACGAAGTCGGAGAGTTGGTGCTAACGCAGCCGATGCCGTCGATGCCCATTTATTTTTGGAATGACAAGGATGGCTTGCGCTACCACGAATCGTACTTCGATGTCTTTCCGGGTGTTTGGCGGCACGGAGATTTTTTTCGAGTGAACAAACGCGGCGGATGTTTTGTGTTGGGAAGATCGGACGCAACGCTGAATCGCCAAGGAGTGCGGATCGGAACGGCGGAAATTTATCGTGCGCTGGCACAGCTCGGCGAAATTGAGGACGCGCTGGTAGTCAATCTGGACCTGCCTGGCGGAAAGTTCTTTATGCCGCTGTTTGTGAAGCTGAACGACGGCGGGCAAATGGATGTGGGACTCGAGCGTAAAATCTGCGAACGTCTCAGACGCGAGTATACGCCACGCCACGTTCCGGATCGCGTGATTCAGGTGCCGGGCATTCCCATGACTCTGACGCGCAAGAAGATGGAGGTGCCGGTGCGAAAGATTTTGATGGGAGTGCCCCTCGAGCAAGCGGCGAACCGCCACGCGATGGCCAATCCCGAGACTTTGGAGTTTTTCGTGCATTATGCGAAGACGCAAACGGACTATTCGCTTACGGCTGAAGAGTTGATCGCTAGCGATAGAGGTGAAGCGACAGCTTTGGAGGAAACCGATGGGCGCTGACGGCAAGCCGCGCAGTTTCACGCTGCCTTCGCAAATCGGCGACGTTCCGGGCGCCGAAGGCTGGCAATCGATGTATCCGTACTACACTCGGTTTCAGCCGATAGACGACCAGCGATTCTGGTTTTACAACGCGATGCATTTCCCCGAGCCGATGCCCGCGTTTGACGCGATTACTGCGGAAATTCCTTACGAGGCGCTGGGCGCATTCACAACGCGCATTTTTGTTTTCCCTACGACGATGGGAATTGAACACCGGATCGTCAATGGCCGCATTTACATCACAGCGAACCCGGTTCTCGATCCGGCCGAGATTCAGCGGCGGTTTGCGATTTTCCAGGAGCGCGCCGGCTATTACTACCAAAATTGGGAACGATTGTTCAGCGAGTGGAAAGTGCGGCTCGAGAATTTAATCCACGAACTCGAAGGCATTACGGTGCCGAAGCTGCCGGAATTCGATGACGCGGATGTCGTCATAAAGGCCAAGGGGCTGGGCCAGAATCATTACATTCGCGAGAACTTTCATCGCGTTACCGAGCTGTACTCGAAAATGTGGCACCACCATTTTGAGATGTTGATGCTCGGCTACGGCGCGTATATGGTGTTTTTCGATTTCTGCAAAAAAGTGTTTCCGGAGACGGCCGATCAGACGGTTGCGCGCATGGTGGCGGGCATCGAAGTGCTGATGTTCCGGCCGGACGACGAACTAAAACGCCTGGCGAAGCTCGCGATTGAATGTGGCGTGGACGATTTGTTCGCTGCGGATTGCGATGCGAAAAAAGTGCTTGCTGATTTGCGCGCTCGCGGCGATGCAGGGCGGCGATGGTTGGCTGAACTCGACAACTCGCGCGAGCCGTGGTTCCACATGTCCACCGGAGATGGTTTTTATCACCATCATTTAAGTTGGAACGATGATTTGTCCGTGCCGTTCGCCGCTTTGCCTCGCTATGTCGAGCAGCTTCGGCGCGGCGAGTCGATCGAGCGTCCGACGGAAAGACTGAAAGAGGAACGCGGCCGAATTATCTCCGAGTACCGCGACCTGCTGCGCAGCGAAGACGAGCGCCAGGCGTTTGACCAAATGCTCGGATTGTGCCACTTGGTTTTTCCCTTCGTCGAAAATCATAAGTTTTATTGCGAGCACTGGTTTACAACTCTTTTCTTCAAAAAAGTGCGCGAGTTCGGCGCGCTCCTGGCGGCTACTGGCATGCTCGCCGACCCCGGCGATGTTTTCCATCTGCAATACGTGGAAATCGAAAGCGCGCTGGCGGACGTGAGCCTTGCCTGGGCTGGCGGCGGTAAGCCGCTGGGCGCATCGCATTGGCGGCCGATCGTGACGCAGCGCAAGCGCATCCTCGAAAAGCTGCAAGAGTGGAATCCGCCGCCCGCCCTGGGGCCGATTCCGCCGGCCATCAACGATCCGGCGTTGCAGATGCTCTGGGGCATCACTACGGCGACGCTGGAATCCTGGTCATCAACAGCGGAAGCAGGCCGCGAAAAAGAGATTGTCGGCTTCGCGGCTTCGCCGGGGGTAGTCGAAGGCATTGCTCGCGTGCTAAGAAATGTGAACGACATCGGGCAAATACGCGACGGCGAGATTTTGGTTTGTCCCGTCACCGCGCCGAGCTGGGGTCCCGTGTTCGGCAAGATAAAAGCTGCGGTTTCTGATATCGGCGGCACCATGTCGCACGCGGCGATCGTCGCGCGGGAGTACGGTCTGCCTGCGGTGGTCGGCACTGGCCAGGCCACGCAGCGCATTAAGACCGGCCAGCGGCTTCGAGTGGACGGCAATCGTGGCATCGTCCACATTTTGGATTGAGTGCGATGGTGGAGGCGAACCCAAATCTAGTAAGCCGGCTCGCGGAGATTGGCATTCACGATCGCCCGGCAGTCGGCGGCAAGGGAGCGAGCCTCGGCGAACTCATGCGCGCGGGAGTTCGCGTGCCTCCCGGCTGCGTGGTGACTACCGTTGCGTTCGAGCGTTTCTTAACCGCGATTGATCCTGCCGTATCGATTCGCCGCGAAATCGAACAGTTAGCGGCGCAGGATTTCGCCGGATGCACGCGCATCGCCGCCGAAGCGCGCGCTCTCTTCGAAAGCGCAGCTTTGCCCCCGGACCTCGCGGAAATCATCGCTGCGCACTACGATGAACTCTGCGTGCGGGAATCCAGCGGCAAAAATACCGAGCCGGTCGCGGTACGCTCGAGCGCAACCAGCGAAGATAGCGCCGAAGCCAGTTTCGCCGGCTTGCAAGGCACCTATCTTTGGGTGCGCGGCATCGACGCGGTGATCGAACACGTGCGCAACTGCTGGGCGAGCTTGTACGCCGTCGAGTCCGTGATGTATCGGCGCCGATTGCAACTGCCAGAGCAAGGATTGGCGATGGGCGTCGTAATCCAACGCATGATCGATTCGCGCTGCGCTGGCGTAATGTTCACGCGTAGCCCGAACACCGGCGACCGTTCCGTCGTCGTGGTGGAGGCAAGTTGGGGCCTGGGCTCCGCCGTCGTCAGCGGAGAAGTTACGCCGGATAAATATGTCGTTGGGAAAATAATGGGGGAGATTCTCAGCCGCACTGTTTCGACCAAAATGCGGCAGCATCGGCCGAACTCAGCCGGCGCAGGTGTAGTCGATGAAGAAATATCTGCCGATCAACGAGACGTTGCATGCCTGAGCGACGACGAACTTCTCGCATTGGTGGACATTGCGAAGCGCGTCGAACGCCACTATGGCTGCCCGCAAGACATCGAGTGGGCCATCTCGCGGGATAGCGCGCCGCACGAAAGTGTGTTTTTGTTGCAAAGCCGTCCCGAAACTGCGTGGGCCGGGAAGGATGTGGCGCCGGTGGCCGCTCCGAAAATCAAGCCATATGATCATGTTTTCTCGCTTCTCGGCGGAAGCGCGGTCAAGAAATGATGCTCACCAATGAAGACGTACAGCAGATTCTGCAGCTGCTCGATGCAACAAAGTATGACGAGCTGCATCTCCAGACGGAGCGTTTCCGGCTGACTCTTCGGCGCAATCGCGAGAGCGGGGATTGGTCGCAAGAAACGCTGGTGGTTTCGCCGCCGAATCTGATGCGGTCCTCGGCTGGCAAAAGTGCCGAGCCGATGTCGAGCGATTCGCCGGTCGTACGTCCGGCAGAAACAGCAATCGCAGTGGAGGCAGGCTGGATCGAGGTTCGAGCACATCTGCCAGGCACGTTTTATCGCGCCCCGAAGCCGGGCGCACCGCCGTTCGTGGAAATTGGAGGCTCCGTGGAAGAACACACTGTCGTCGGCATCCTCGAAACGATGAAGCTCATGAACGCCGTTCACGCAAAGGCGCGGGGAGAAATTGCCGAGATTTGTCTCGAGAACGCGCAGTTTGCGGAAAAAGATGCTGTGCTGATGCGCATCAAGCCGAAAACTCCATGATTTTCCGGCGGATTCTCATTGCCAATCGCGGCGAAATTGCCGTGCGCGTGATTCGCACCTGCCAGCGCTTGGGCATCGAAACGGTGCTTGCCGCGTCCGAAGTGGATCTGGATTCCATGGGCGCACGCCTGGCAGACCTCACAGTGTGTATTGGTCCTGCCAAATCTTCTGCCAGCTATTTGAATGTGGAAGCGGTTGTCCGCGCCGCTGTTGCGAGCAAGGTGGACGCGATACATCCCGGTTATGGTTTTCTTTCGGAAAATCAGCAACTCGCCGGCGCTTGCAACCGTGCCGGTGTCATTTTCATTGGTCCAACGCCGGAACAGCTTGATGCCGTCGGCGACAAACTCAAAGCGCGAGCGCATGCCGCCGCAACAGGGCTGGCTGGCGTCCCCGGCGGCGAGATTCGAAGCCTTGACGAGGCGCAACGAATTGCAGATCACATCGGCTGGCCAATCCTGATCAAAGCGGTTGGCGGCGGTGGTGGTCGAGGAATGAAACTAGTGCTCGACGCGGGCGCTCTGCCTGGAGCGGTCGAACTCGCGACAGCGGAAGCGCGAGCAAGCTTCGGCGATCCTCGTCTATACATCGAGCGTTACGTTTCGCGTGGACGGCATATTGAAGTGCAAATTCTCGCCGATGGCGAGGATGTAATTCACTTGGGGACGCGCGACTGCTCGATTCAACGGCGCTACCAAAAACTTTTGGAAGAGGCGCCGGCTCTGAATCTCAGCGAAGCTCTTCGCGAAGAGATCCAGCGCGCGGCCGTCTCTTTCGCGAGACACTTGCAATATCGCGGCCTGGGCACGGTGGAATTCCTCGTGGATTGTGATGGCAGTACGTTCTACTTTCTCGAAATGAACGCCCGCATCCAGGTCGAGCACCCCGTCACGGAGGCGATTTGCGGCCTGGACTTGGTGGACGAGCAAATTGCCGTGGCGGAGGGGTGCAAATTGAGGTGGACGCAGAAGGAAATCAAATTCAGCGGCCATGCCATTGAATGCCGCATCAATGCCGAAGATTGGCAGCATGATTTTCGTCCCAGCCCCGGCACGATCACGCAGGCCGATTTCCCTGCGGGACAGGGGATTCGTGTGGATACGCACATCCAGGCGGGAACGACAATTCCTCCTTCTTACGACTCACTGCTGGCCAAGTTGATCGTCCACGGCGCGGATCGAGCGGAAGCACTCCAGCGAATGCGCCGCGCGCTGTCGAATGTGGGAGTCGCGGGCGTCGCCACCAATCTGGGGATGCATGTGGAAGTAATGCGGGACAGACAATTCATTCGCGGCGGCGTGGATACCGGATTTGTACAGCGATTCCTCCAGGCCAGAAGTGCGGAGGCGGCATGAAAATTACTGTACTTGCGGAAACCTGTTACACAAACTGAAATGGCGGACATACAGCTTCTCGACGTTTCGATTCGCGATGGCAACCAGAGTCTATGGGGCGCGATGGGTTTTACGACCGCGCAAATTCTCACCATTGCGCCGGCTTTGGATCGCGCCGGTTTTCGCGCGCTGGATTTCACCTCGAGTACGCACATGGGTGTGGCCGTACGCACCCACAAGGAAAATCCCTGGGAGCGCATTCGAATGACGCATGCGTCCATGCCCAACACACATCTGCAATTCATCGGGACAGGCATTCGCTTCATCTCCTGGGAAGCGCAGCATCCTGATTTCATGCAGCTTGTGTACGATCGTCTCGTGGCCAACGGCATCTCGCGATTTGTCGTACTGGACCCCATGCACGACTCCGATGCATTGCTCGAATCGGCGCGGATGCTCCGGAAGGCTGGGGCGACGGAGATCATCGTTGCGCTGACGTACACCCTTAGCAAGATACACGACGATGCATTCTACGCAACGCTCGCCGATCGAGTCTCAAGGTCGCCGCACGTGGATCGCGCTTATATAAAGGATCCCTCCGGCTTGCTTACGCCGGAACGCGCGCGAACTCTGATCCCTGCTGTTCGTGCGCAGTTGGGCGGCAAGCCACTGGAGCTGCATTCACATTGCACGATTGGACTTTCCGCGGTGAGTTACTTGGTTGGAGCGGAGCTCGGCGTGGAAGTGCTGCACGTCGCTTGCGGGCCTCTGGCCAATGGTTCTTCGCTGCCGAATGCGCAGCGAGTCGTTGCGAATCTACGCGACCTGGGGCATACGGTTGAAATTGATGATCGCGCGCTGGCTCTTGTCGCGGATTATTTCGCGCGCCTGGCGGAGGCGGAAAACTTGCCCGCGGGCACGCCACAGGAATATGACGCCTCGTTTCTGCGTCACCAGGTTGCCGGCGGCGTACTCACCACCACGCGGCGGCAGCTTGCCGAACTCGGGCTCGAGGACAGATTCCCTGATGTACTGCGTGAAGTGGTCCAGGTGCGCTCGGAGCTTGGCTACCCGATCATGGTTACGCCGTTTCCGCAGATTGTTTGCACGCAGGCGCTCTACAACATCATCGGCGAGGAGCGTTACGGAAACGTTTCCGATCAGGTGATCCGCTATGTACTCGGTAAATTTGGGCGCCCTACCGTTCCAGTCGACGCAAATGTGAAAGATCGCATTTTATCGCGTGCGCGCGCACAGGAGCTGGCCGCCGAGCTGCCGCCCTTGCCACCTGAAGAATTGCGTAAGTGCTTCAAGCCTGGAATTTCCGACGAGGAATTTGTGTTGCGAGCGGCCATGCCGGCGGAAGAGGTGGACGCGATGCTCGCTGCGGGCCCGGCGCGCAGGCGCTACAATTCGGATTTGCAGCCGATCTTTAAATTACTGCGCGAATTGAAGAAGCGTCCCGCAGCCTCGGACATTGTGGTCGAGAAACCCGGCTTTCGATTTGAGCTGCGCAGTTCTCGAGATCGAGAGCCGGCCCATGGCTGAACACATTGCCACGGCCGCCGCGGCCACGCCTTCGCCATCGGCGATTGAGAGGCTGCGCAACTCTCGGGCATTCGTTTTTGACATGGATGGCACGCTGGTCTTGGGCGATAAAACCAATCACGGATTGAACCCGCTGCCAGGAGCGCTTGAAATCACTCGATGGCTCTCGGCGCGAAGTGTGCCTTTCGTTTTGTTCACCAACGGGACCGCGCGCACGCCGAAACAATACTTGGAGACGTTGCGAGAGGTCGGCTTTCCGCTGACGGATTCCGCGGTTATGACTCCAGCGAGCAGCGCTGCCGATCTTTTCAGCCGCAGAGGCTACAAACGCATCCTCACGCTGGGCGGTGAAGGGCTCGAAGAGTCTTTGCGACTCGCGGGTCTGGAGACGGTGGCGCCGGAAGGGAAACCCGAAGTGGACGCCGTGCTGGTTGGCTGGTTTCGCGAGTTCACGTTTGGAGCGCTGGAAGCAGCTTGCCACGCGGCTTGGAGTGGCGCGAAGATTTATAGTTGTTCGCAGTCTCTTTATTTTGCGACTGCTCATGGCAAGGCTCTTGGAACTTCGCGCGCGATTTCTGCGATGATTAAGGATCTGACAGGCGCGCGTATTCATGTTATTGGTAAGCCGGCTCTCGATGCTTTGCGCTGCGCTGCGAAGCATCTGGGTGTTAGCACAAAAGAATTAGCCGTGGTTGGTGATGATCCATCGCTCGAAGTGCCCATGGCTCTGCGCGGTGGCGCTCTCGCCGTGGCCGTCAACACTGGCATTGGCGCGGCCGAATCCTTCGCTCACTTGCCGGAGAAGCAACGGCCGCATCTCATGGTTCACGGCGTGAGCGAACTTCTCTCGCTTTACAAAGGTCACTCATGAACGTCGCAGAGCTCATTGCCATTGATGTCCATACGCATGCGGAAGTCTCCTGTCACCAGCCGCTCGATGAATTCGGCAAGGAGTTCGACGATGCGAAAGTGAAGTATTTCAAGTCCGGGAAACTCCCGACCATCGCCGAAACCATCGAATATTATCGCCGTCGAAAAATTGGCCTGGTCATGTTTTCCGTGGACAGTGAATTTGAGGTCGGCCGGCGCAGGATTCCCAACGAAGAAGTAGCCGAGGCAGCGGCGGCGAATTCGGACATCATGATTGCTTTCGCGAGCGTGGACCCGCACAAAGGCAAATTAGGCGTCCGCGAAATGCGCCGCTTGCTTACCGGGCACGGCGTCAAAGGATTCAAGTTTCATCCCACGACGCAAGGGTTTTTCCCCAATGATCGCCTGGCTTATCCGATGTACGAACTCATTGCGGAATATGGCCTGCCGGCGATTTTTCATAGCGGCCATTCCGGCGTGGGCACTGGCATGCCCGGAGGTGGAGGCCTTCGGTTGAAATATTCGAATCCTATGCACCTGGATGATGTCGCTGCGGATTTTCCGGAAATGAAGATTGTGATCGCGCATCCCTCGTGGCCCTGGCAGGACGAAGCTCTTTCCGTTTGTCTGCATAAGCCCAACGTTTACATCGATCTCTCCGGCTGGTCGCCGAAATACTTTTCGCCGCAGCTGGTGCAATATGCAAATACGTTGTTGAAGCACAAAATGCTTTTCGGCACGGATTTTCCGTTGATCACTCCGGATCGATGGATGGAGGATTTCAAGCAGGCTGGGTTTCGGCCCGAGGTGCACCCACTCATTTACAAAGAGAACGCTTGCCGTCTTCTTGGTCTTGGCGCCCTGCCTGCTCCTGCGTAGAATCAATTCTTTCGCGCGTGGAGAATGCAAGTCACTCCACACTGGCTCGTTTTGTGATCAGGGAACCGTAACCACGACCTTGCCGATTTGTTCGTTCGCTTCGAGATACCGATGTGCTTCCACGATTTGGTCCAGGCGAAAAGTCCTGGCAATGATTGGTGTTAACCAGCCCGCGCGCAATCCCTCCTCCGTAAACGCCCGCGCCCGTTCGAACCGTCGCGCATCATGAATAATCTCAAACACAAGATATCCGCGCATCGCAAAACCCTTCATGGCAGACGGGCCGAAAGGGAAAACGGTGTTTTGCGCCTGTCCGCTGAGATTGCCGTACAGAATCAGCCACCCGCCGGGCGCCATCGCTGCTGCCAGCGAGGCAACAATCGGACCGCCAATCGGATCGAAGGCCACCTTCGCTCCTTTGCCTCCGGTAATTCGCTGCCCTTCCATCTCTAGATTTTGCTTTTCCGTGATGATGACGTGAGCCGCGCCAGCTTTTCGAAGTGCTGCTTCTTTTGCCGCTGTTCGCGTCACGGCAATCGGCACAGCACCGGCATGATTTGCGATTTGAATGGCGGCGATTCCCACGCTGCTCGAAGCTGCGGTAATCACCACCGCGTCGCCCGCGCCAATTTTTGCTATATCGATGAGCGCTCCGTACGCGGTCAAATATTGCATCCAGATGGATGCGCATTCTTGCACGCCCAATCCATCGGGACGGGGAAGCAAAGCCGAGGCGGGTACGATGGCGCGCTCGGCGTAGACGCCATAGCGGTTCATCGAAAAGGCCGGCATCACGCAAATCGGCTGGCCAATGGAGAAATCCTTAACTCCCTCACCGAGCGCTTCGATAATGCCGGCAGCCTCGTAGCCCAAACGTGCCGGCAATTGTGCTTTCTCGATGTACCGGCCGGAGCGGAAAGCCGCTTCGGCACGGTTAAGACCGATTGCTTCGATCCGCACGCGTACTTCACCCGCGCCCGGTTCGCCGGCCTCCAGCGAGTCGAATCGCAAGACTTCCGGCCCCCCAAACTCGTGGAATCGCACGACTCTCGTCAGCATTTTGCTCTTCTCCCGCTTCTGCACATCACTCTTCGTTTATTCCGACACGGCCCCAAACTATTACAGTCTCTCCGCACGAGCAAGTGCCTCAAGAAAATCCAAATAGCGGCCGATCGCGATTTCTGGAAACCAAAATCCAAGAAGTATATATAGTTAGGCGCTGGCGGCGACTTCCCGAGGGCGGCACCGCGGGCTCACGAAAATCTGGCGCATTCGCGCTACCCAGGACCGCGAGGAGCGATCGTGCAAAACAAAACGATTCGATACTTTGCAACGGCTGTCGCGCTTCTAGCCAGCTCCGGATGCCAAAACAAATCAAGAACGATGGAATCCTCGCGAGCCATCTCCTCTCCCGCCAATGTGGATGAATCCCGGCTCCTTCACGCCGGCGATGAACCTGGAAACTGGATGACCTACGGCCGCACCTACAGCGAACAACGTTTCAGCCCGCTGAACCAGATCAGCGATCAAAACGTCGGGCAACTCGGCCTCGCTTGGTATATGGATTTGGATATTCGTCGCGGACAAGAAGCCACTCCCATCGTCGTCGACGGCGTAATGTACTTTTCTACAGCCTGGAGCAAAGTCTTCGCCGTAAACGCTGCGACCGGCGCGAAGCTCTGGTCCTTCGATCCGAAAGTGCCCCCAGCATGGGCTGTGAACGCCTGCTGTGACGTCGTCAATCGCGGCGTAGCTGTCTGGCGCGGTAAAGTTTTTGTCGGCACGCTTGATGGCCGCCTCATCGCGCTCGACGCCGCCACAGGAAAACCCGTTTGGCAAACTCTCACCATCGATCCCGAATATCGCTACACCATCACTGGCGCGCCACGCGTCGTGAAAGGCAAAGTTCTCATCGGCAACGGCGGTGCCGAATTTGGCGTCCGCGGCTACGTTTCTGCCTACGATGCCGGCACCGGCAAACTCGCGTGGCGCTTCTACACCGTTCCCGGCGACCCATCGAAGCCATTCGAAAGCCCCGCGCTCAAGAAAGCCGCCGAAACCTGGAGCGGCGAATGGTGGAAACTTGGCGCCGGCGGAACTGTTTGGGACTCCATCGTCTATGATCCCGAACTCGATTTGCTTTACCTCGGCACTGGCAACGGAACTCCATGGGATCGCCGCGCGCGCAGCCCGCGTGGCGACGACAATCTTTTCACTTGCTCCATCATCGCGCTCAAGCCCGAAACCGGAGAATACGTCTGGCACTACCAGGAAGTTCCCGGCGATGCCTGGGATTACGACGCCGCCTCTCCGATGATTCTTGCCGACGTCACGATCGGCGGCGCTCCAAGAAAGGTTCTTTTTCAAGCTCCGAAGGACGGTTTTTTCTACGTCCTTGATCGCTCCACCGGCAAATTAATTTCGGCAAAGCCTTACACCACGGTCACCTGGGCCTCCGCCATCGATCCGGCCACCGGCCGCCCGCTCGAAAACGCCAGCGCTCGCTACGAAAACGACGACAAAGCGGCCTCCGTCGCGCCCGGACCGCTCGGTGGCCACAGCTGGCACTCCATGTCCTATAGCCCGCAAACAGGATTGGTCTACTTCCCCGTCCAGGAGGCCGGGTTCCTCTACAAGGCCGAAAGACATTTTCAAGAAAGCAATCTCGCCTACAACACCGCAATCGATTTCGTCGCCGCTGGAATGCCCCAATCGTCGGCCGTCAAGCACAACATCCTCGAGAGCATTAAAGGACGCTTGTCCGCTTGGGATCCCCTTCAACAAAAAGAAATTTGGCGCGTGGACCGGATCAGCCCCGTGAACGGGGGTATCCTCTCCACGGCCGGCAACCTCGTCTTCGAAGGCACCGCGCAGGGCAACCTCGAAGCCTATCGCGCCGACAACGGCAAACGGCTTTGGTCCGCCGCCGCGCAAAGCGGCGTCGTTGCTGCTCCTGTTGCCTACACCGTCGCCGGCGAACAATATGTAGCCGTCGTGGTCGGTTGGGGCGGCGTATTTCCGCTCGCCACCGGCGAAGTCGCCCTGAAATCCGGGCGAACGCAAAATATCAGCCGTGTGCTCGCATTCAAATTAGGCGGCAACGCAAGTTTGCCGCCGCTTCCACAGGTCACTCCGGCGCAGTTGAATCCCCCGAGGCCCTCGGCCAGCGCGGCGACCGTACAAAAAGGCGAAACAATCTTTCAGAATTATTGTTCGACCTGCCACGGCGACGTCGCCGTCAGCGGCGGCGTCCTGCCGGACCTGCGCTATTCCGGTACGCTGGCAAACTCCGCATGGACCGACGTGATCCTCGGCGGCTCGCTCCAATCCTACGGCATGGTCTCCTTTTCAAAAGAGCTTTCGAAACAAGACGCCGAAGCCATCCGCGCCTACGTCATCTTCCGCGCTAATCAGTCTCTGCACTCTTCTCAACCAGCCGCGAAGTCGCACTAAAACTCCACAGGACTCTAAGCGCTCCAACGGCCGTTCGAAAACATATTTGTCTTCTGCGGCATACTTTCATATTATGAAATCTAGTTTCATATCTTGACCAGCTAACTGTAACGAGAGCGTGCTTCCGTTCAAGGCGAATTCTTGATTCGAATGCCGCTCTCGAGGGAACTGAAAATTGCCTCCGCCCCGCCGATCCAATTCGAACTTGCGCGGCCGTACTGCTGGCGGGCCCGGCTCCAGTAAATCCTTGCAAAAAGCCTTGCGTATTCTTCTGCATCTGGGGGACAACGGTCCCGAATTGAGCCTCACTCAAATCTCCGCCGATCTCGCCATCAATAAGAGCACCGCCTATCGGCTCCTCGCCGCCATGCAAAAGTTTTATCTGATTGAACGGAACCCGCTCAACGAAAAATATCGTCTCGGCCTCAAATTCCACGAACTCGGTGCCCGCAGTCTCCACTCGCGGTCTCTCCAGTCCGAAGCCCGCCCGTTTCTCGTCGAACTCGCTCGTCGTTCCGGAGAAAGTGTTAGCCTCGCCGTTCCTGGCGCCGGCGGCATCATCTGTCTCGACCGCATCGATTCCCCCAATTCCATCATCACCGTCCGTACTCTCATCGGCGAGCTTTTCCCCGCGCATTGCACTGCCGCGGCCAAAGCCATCCTCGCCTGGCTCCCGGAACGTGAGGCCTACAATGTCCTCTTTCGCAATGGCATGAAGCTGTACACGCCGCTCACTATTCCTAGTCTCAGGAAACTTAAGATCGTTCTCGACCTCACCCGCCGCCGGGGCTATGCTACCGACCACGAAGAATTGGAAAAGGGATTGAGCGGTATTGCCGCTCCCGTCCTTTACAAAGGCGGCCGCGTCATTGCGGCTCTCGGCATGGCCGGGCCCACCCTCAGGCTTGTTGGTCCCGATCTCGAGAAAAAAGTCCCTTTGCTCTTGGATTTCGCGGCCAGGCTCTCCAAACATCTGAGCCGCGGCCCCGCCAATTTCGGCACCGTCATGGAGCCGCTGGCGGCTTCAAGCTTGGGAGGAAAGACCAAAAGATCATGGCGAACCCCTTTCCCGCTGACCACATAGGCAGTTTGCTCAGGCCGCCCGATTTGCTGCAGGCGCGGCAATCTCCGGCGAACGCCGAAAAACTTCGCGCGCTCGAAGATCAGCATATCCTCCGTGTTCTCGCGAAGCAGAAAGAACTCGGCTTCGAAATTTTCACCGATGGAGAATTGCGCCGCCGCAATTTCATGAGCGATTTCACCGACGCCGTCGAAGGCTTCGATTTTGGCGATGCCGTCGCTCGAAATTGGAGCGCTGGCGATAAGGGTGCGGCTCCCGTAAGCAACGTCAATGGCATCGTGACGAAAAAACTCCGCCAGGTCCGCCCCCTCACCGGCCACGAGCTGCCCTTCACCAAAGCGCACGCCCCTGGCGCTATCAAAATGACTCTGCCCAGCGCCACACAGTTCCCGGCCATTTCCTTCAAGCGGGGCGTCACCGACACTATCTATAAAAGTCATTCCGAGCTTTTGTGGGCTGTCGTCGAAATTATGAAGAGTGACCTCGCCAAGCTTTCCAGCGATGGCGTGAAATATATCCAGATTGACGCGCCGCGTTATAGCTACTACATGGACCCCAAGTGGCGCGAGTGGATCAAAAAAGAAATCGGCATGGAGCCCGGCGCCGCGCTCGACGAAGCCATCAAAGCCGATAACGCCTGTTTCCGCGCCGCTCGCCGCCCCGGCGTCACGCTCGCCATCCATCTCTGCCGCGGCAACAATCGCAGTCACTGGTACGCCGAAGGCGGCTACGACGCCATCGCCGAAAAAATGTTCACCACTCTCGATGTCGACCGCTTCCTCCTCGAATACGACGACGCCCGTTCTGGCACGTTCGAACCGCTGCGCTTCGTCCCGAAAGGTAAAACGGTCGTTCTCGGCCTCGTCAGCTCCAAAGTGCCGCAAATGGAAGATCCCAGTGTGCTCTCCAAGCGCATCGAAGAAGCCTCGCGCTATGTCCCCATGGAAAATCTCGCGCTTAGCCCTCAGTGCGGTTTCGCTTCCACGGCCGAAGGCAATCTCATCACCGAGGACCGCCAATGGGCCAAACTCAAACTAGTCGCAGACACTGCTCGCCACCTCTGGAGTTGACACCGCCTTCGACTCCATTGCGGTCGCTTCATCCATTCCAGTTTCGCCACTCGCCCTCCAAAAGGCCACAGCCGCCTCGCGGCGATGCCCCAGTTTCACGTTTGCGTGTCAAAGGCGCTGGCCCCATGCACTGCAATTCCGCAATGGCTCTTGACCGTGCGATATTTCCTCTATATTGTATGCCTAATGTCCACTCGCGACTTCCTCGGCGAATTCGAACATATTGTCCTCCTAGCGCTTCTGCGCCTTGCTGATCACGCCTACGGGGTCACAGTGCGGCAGGAGATCGAAGTACGCACGGGGCGTGAAGTTTCCATCGGGGCAATCTATGCCACTCTCGACCGTTTGGAAGCGAAGGGTTACGTCAAATCCCATCTCGGTGATCCGACGCCTGAGCGGGGCGGACGGTCGAAACGCTTTTTCCGTGTCACTGCTAAGGGAATGCTTTCAGTAAATCGTTCACAACGCGCACTCCGGAGCATGACCGAGGGACTCAATCTGGTCAGGAGCTACTCATAATGCCCGAAACGACTTTCGTTTTGCCGCCGCGCATGGCTGCCTGGCTCGTCGATTTGTTCACTTCTAACAAACAGAATGAATCGATTCTAGGAGATCTCCTTGAGGAATTCTCAGAGCTCGCGTCGAAAACTGACGCCGCGTTTGCCCGCCGCTGGTATTGGCGGCAGAGCATCAAGACAGTCGCTCATCTGATCACTACCGGATTCTTCGGCGCGCCGTGGTTGATCGCTGGCAATGTAGTCGGAGGCTGGGTCCTGTGGTTGGCAGCCTATTGGATTACGGAAAAATCGGTAGATGCGATTCTCCACAGCTACCGGGTTTACGCACATGTCGACGCTTACGTTTTTTTCTTGATTTACGGCATCCTCATTGAACTTGTCGTCGAACCACTCTTGATAGGTTGCATCGTCGCAGCAACAGCAAAGGGGAGGGAGATGGTCGCCTCGATGACGCTGTGCTTTTCAATTTGGGCGATGGATGGGGTGCTACTGGCACGGCCTCGCCACTACTGGCCAATGACCAACATTCAACTGGTACCCTTGCTCGTCGCTATTTTTGTCAGTCCAGTCATGTTTGTTATTGCCGGAGTCACCGTGAGCAAGCTTAAATCGGCCATGTCACGTCGTGCCTCAGCCATTCGCTGCTAATTAACTGTGGCAAATTTGGTTGTCATCATCTCTCCATGCCAAAAGACAAAATGTCGCTGCCCGCGCGCCTATTCGGAAACTAGTCGCATCACCATGAGCCGCCGCTTGACTTTCACGGGACCGCGGAGAAAAATCGAGCCATTCCCACGCAAAAAATCAATGCGTTAAGGGCCTGATTCTTGCGTTTTTCCTGAATTGCTGTCAGCCTCGCTCGCAGCTCTACCACGCATCAGGAGGCAATATGTCTTCCACTCCTTTCATCGCCGGTAAAAATATCGACGTGCCGCCAGCCGCCTTCTCCGACGTCGTCAATCCCGCCAATCAAAAGCCCTTCGCGCGCGTCTTCATGGCCCAAGAGCAGCACATGCGCGCCGCCATCGACGCCGCCGACGCGGCGAAAAAATCCTGGGCCGATACCGTTCCCGCGCAACGCGAAGGCATCCTCATGCGCGCAGCGGACGAACTTGAGAAAGCTTCCGAGGAAATGATCGAGCTGCTCATCGACGAGGCGGGTTCCACCCTCGGCAAAGCTCACTTCGAGATTCCCTTCGCCGCAAATCTCGTCCGTTCCATCGCCGGCGAGGCTCGCCGCATTCACGGCGATGTTTTTCCTTCGGACGTTCCCGGTCTGATCTCCATGGCCATCCGTCGTCCGCTCGGAGTCGTTGCTGGAATTTCGCCGTTCAATTTTCCCGTAGTTCTCTCGCTCAAGAAAGTCGCCTTCGCGCTTGCTTGTGGAAACACCATGGTCTTGAAGCCTTCGGAAGAAACTTCTCTCGTAGGTTTGAAACTCGCCGAAATCTTCGCTCGCGCTGGAGTGCCTGCGGGAGTGTTCAATGTCGTCCCGGGCGATGGCCCGAAGCTAGCCAAGGTCTTGTTCGACGATCCACGCGTCAAGCTCGTCTCGTTCACCGGCTCGTCGGCTGTTGGACGAATCATCGCGGTCGAATGCGCCAAACGCGGCAAACGCTGCGTCCTCGAGATGGGCGGAAAGAGCCCGTTGATTATTTTGAAGGACGCGGATTTAGACTACGCCGTGGACACCGCCTGTTTTGGAATTTTTATCCATCAAGGGCAAATTTGCATGGCGGGCTCGCGCATCATCGTCGAGGCGCCGATTTATGAGGAGTTTCTGAAGCGCTTCGTCGCCAAGGCCCAAACCATGAAAGTCGGCGATCCCCGCGATCCCCACACTGTGATTGGCCCGCTGATCCGTTCTTCACAGTGCCCCATGATCGACAAGAAAATCAAGGACGCGGTCACGGGCGGCGCGCGCCTCTTGACGGGTGGAAAGTACCAGAGGAATTTTTATCACCCGACCGTGCTCGCGGACGTGACGCCGGAAATGGCCGCTTTCCGCGACGAACTATTTGGTCCCGTCGCTGCCGTAACAAAAGCCAACGATGCCGATCACGCTCTCGCGCTGGCCAACAGTTCCACCTACGGCCTGTCGTCCGCTGTCCTCACCAATAATTTACAGCTTGCCATGCGCTTCGCTCTCGAACTCGAAGCAGGCATGGTCCACTTGAACGGTCCGACCATCCATGACGAAGGCACCGTTCCGTTTGGCGGCGTCAAGGATTCCGGCATGGGCCGCGAGGGCGGCCGCTGGTCCACCGACGAAATGACCGAAGTGAAGTGGGTCACCATCCAGACCGGCCGCCGTCAATATCCGTTCTGATCCAGAGTTTATTTCCAGGCAGAAATCCGGTAAATCCCCGCCTCGCGTGCGCGCATTTCGCTCAAGAATTTTGTAGGGGCGGGGCTTGCCCCGCCCTCTTAACGCCCCTTCAATCACACGTCAAAAAAAACTGTCTCACCCGCTCCTTGCAAAATGAGGTTCCATTCCAACGCTCCGGGCCGTCCATCGATCTTTTTTGCGATGAGCGTGCCTCGCCGCCCACTCTCGACGAGATTGAGCGCAAAATCTTCTGCATTACCAGGTTCATCGGGAAAATAAATCCGCGTAATCAGTCGGCGTAGAAGTCCGCGTGTGAAAACAGAGACCGCAAGATGAGGCGCCTGCAATTTTCCGTCCGGCCCAGGGACACGCCCTGGTTTGATAGTCGAAAAGTGGAAACGTCCCCCATCATTTGTGGGCACGCGTCCGTAGCCCGTGAACCCCTGTTCAGTCGATTTTTCCTGCGCATCATCCGGATGTGTGTACTTGCCGTTCGAATTGGCTTGCCAGATTTCAAGTATTCCATCTGGCACCGCTTTTCCGTCTCCATCCAGAATGCGTCCCGAAATTTCCACGCGTTCTCCCGAAACTTGTGGTCCCGCCAGACTCTCCCGATAGAGCCAGGAAAAACCAATTTTAAAAAATGGCCCAACGGTTTGCCAGGTTGTGGCGTGAAGGCTCATGGTTTTTCTCCCTGAGCGTGAGTTTCCATGGGCGTACTATCGCGCCCGCTCAGAACGATATCGAAACGATATCCTAATGCTTGCGACGGGATGGTGGTTTCCCAATCGAACAGAGAGATAAGCCGATTGCGCGCTTTTTCATCGTCCGTGCAATTGAAAATAGGATCGAAGGGAATCAGCGGGTCGCCCGGAAAATACATTTGTGTCACAAGCCGCGTGGCAAAAGCAGGACCGAACAATGAGAAATGGATGTGCGCCGGCCGCCACGCATTGTAGTGATTGCCCCAGGGATATTCGCCCGGACGAATGGTCACGAATCGATAGCGGCCCTCGGAATCCGTCATGGCATGCCCGCAGCCTGTGAAATTCGGATCCAGCGGCGCATTGTGTTGGTCGCTGCTATGCAAATATCGTCCCGCCGCGTTGGCTTGCCAGATTTCCACCAGCGTATCCGGCACGGGCCGTGAATTTTCATCGATCACGCGCCCGCTCACAATGATACGTTCTCCAAGCGGTTCGCCAGAATGCTGCTTGGTCAGGTCGCAGGCTTTTACATCGCAAACTTCCGGATCGAAAACTGGCCCCGTAATTTCAGAAAGCGTATGGGGTAGGTGCACGGGCGATTGCATCGGCGCGCGCTTTAAAGAGGAAACATAAGCAGGATGCAAGTGCCGCGGCTGTGTCTCGGGATAGTATCGTCGGTAACCAGGAATTTTTTTCATGATGCCCTTTCCGTATTCACGGCATTTACCTGCCATTCACGACGTTCCCCCGCCATTCATGAGGCCAACCCAACATACATGACGCCTTCCCACCCTTCACCCTGCCGTCCCAACATCTATGACGCTTTCCCACTCTTCACACCGCCGTCCCAACATACACGACGCCTTCCCGCCGTTCACTCCGCCCTCCCGACTGCTGCCGAATTGCAAACCCCGCCGCGCGGACATTCTATGG
Organism: Candidatus Acidiferrum sp.; assembly: GCA_049794595.1. GTDB lineage: Bacteria > Acidobacteriota > Terriglobia > Acidiferrales > UBA7541 > Acidiferrum. Next base: position 13,026 of record JBARCY010000059.1, on the reverse strand, counting down.
CACCCCTTTAAATTCCCGCAACACCGATTATCGAAGTAATGTGCGCCTATCGGTCAGATTCGTGTAATCTGCGAGCCGAAGATGAGTTTTGAATCGGTTTTCGGGGGGTGCGCATGGTTACCATCTTTTCAGGTACAAATTCCACAGAACAAGCGACTACGAAGCTCGATTCGAAACAGCGCGTGGCGGGCAAATCCGGCACGAAGCTGCAAGTGCCACGCGAATCGGATGCGGGGCGGAAACCACTAAGCAGTTCGGATGTAGAACCGCAAGTGCCGAGGAAATCTGAGATCAGGCGCCAGCTGTTGAACAGATCGGGTGTGCAGCGGCAAGTGCCGAGCAAACCTGAGATGAGGCTGCCATTGCGGAACGAACAGGATGGGAGGCAGCAAGTGCCGAGAAGGTCTGACGTAAAGCAACTGGCGGCGAATCCAGGGGTCTCGAAACCGCCGCTGGCGGGTGTACCCGGTTTGAAACAGCTCGCTCACGTCGAAAGTGTTTCGAAACGCCAGATCTCGGACAAAGTTCATTCGAACGGTGAGGCCGTGGTTTCGTCGACGCCGTCGACGCCATTTACGCAGATTGACGCGTACGAGGGAGATCCTAACTTTATGACTTCGCTGGCGCGCGGGCTGGCCGTGATTCAGGCCTTTTCGCAACGGCAACGCGAACTTACCGTTTCGCAAATCAGTGGGAAGACCGGCTTTTCGCGCGCGGCAGTACGGCGCTGCCTGTATACACTGGCGCAACTCGGATTTGCGGCAACCGACGACAGCAGGCACTTTCACCTTCGGCCGCGGATTCTTGCGCTCGGGCATTCGTACATTTCATCGATGCCCTTGGCAGCGAGAGCGCAACCGATTCTGGAGAATGTGAGCCATATTTTGCATGAGTCCTGCTCGATTGCGGCGCTGGACAAAAGAGAAATCATTTACATCGCCCGCGCGAACGTGACGCGAATCATGTCGATCGATTTGGGGGTGGGCAGCCGGCTGCCGGCATTCTGCACTTCCATGGGTCGCGTTCTGACCGCAGATCTCTCGGCGGACCTGCTGGACGAATTTCTGGGGTGCGTTGAGTTCAAGCGCTACACGGAGAGAACCGTGGCTAATGCCGAAAAGCTGAGGCAGATCTTGCGGCTGGTGCAGCGCAATGGCTACTGCATCGTAGACCAGGAACTGGAATCCGGCTTGCGGTCGATGGCCGTGCCGATCCGAGATTCCGCGGGACGAGTGGTTGCCGCTCTGAATGTCGGAACGCATGCGCAGCGCGTATCGATCCACGACCTGCAGAACAGATTTCTTCCGCAACTCAGAGCTGCGGCGCAGGAACTTTCTCTGATCCTGAGGTGAGCGGCCGGCGAAAAGGAAATCGCCAGGAGGGGGCGTTTCCTGGGAAACTGAGCGATATTCGCACGGGCGCCCGATTAAAGACTTGACAGGCGCAATTCGAAGGAATAGACCTGCACGCAAGACGTGGTGTATTTGTGATTTAGAAAACGAAAATCGCCGTTTCGGATGGTTGGGATGAGGGGTGATTCATGAGGCGAAGCTTGGGATTATGGATGGCGGTTGGGATCGTGGTTCTTTGTGGCTGGGCAAAGCCTGCATTTTCACAAGGTGGCGTGAGCGCCGCGCAATTGAACGGAACGGTGAAGGACGCAAGCGGAGGGTCTGTCGCGAGTGCTTCGTTGAGCTTACGTGATCTCAGCACCAATCGCACTTACACCGCAGTGTCTAACGACAACGGCTTCTACGTGATCCCTAACCTTCCCCCAGGAACCTACGAGTTGACAACGCAAGCAACGGGGTTCTCTAAATCGATGCAGACGGGGATCGTGCTGACGGTGGGCCAAGTCGCCACGATCGATGTGAACCTGAGCGTGGCGACGAGCGCGGAGAAAGTTGTGGTCACCACGGAAACTCCCCCGGTAGAGCCGACGCGAACGGAAATTAGCCAAGTAATCGACACGAGGCAAATCCAGAATCTACCCATCAGCGGCCGAGTGTTCACGGACTTCGCCTTGTTGACACCGGGAGTGGCCACGGGACGGACGAGTTTGCAATCAACGATCACGGAGTTTGAAGTCACGCGAATTTCTTTTGGCGGAATGAGAGATTTGAGCAACGCAGTAACTGTGGACGGAGCAGATACGATCAACACGGCGACGGGATCACAGCGGTCAACGCCATCGCAGGAAGCAGTGAGCGAATTTCGCGTGGTTAACAACGGATTTGGAGCGGAGTACGGAAGAGCGCTCGGAGGAATCGTCAACATCGTAACGAAATCAGGCACGAACGACTTGCACGGTTCGGCGTACGATTATTTCCAGAACAACGCGACCGACGCGCGATCGCTGCTGCAGCCGGCACCGCAAGCGAACGCCCTGAGACAGAATCAGTTCGGCGGGACACTTGGCGGGCCAATCAAGAAGGACAAGACTTTTTTCTTCATGAATTACGAGGGGCAGCGGCGCGGCGAATCGCCGACTTATCCCAGCACGCTGGTGGGCCCGGTGGCCCTTTCGAATGGAACGGAGTCCACCGAGCTCGCGCTCATCAATCAGGCGAAAGTGGCGCTTGGGCTTCCTCCTGAAAATCTGAATATCCTGACGACGATGGATACCGATAACGGGATTGTGAAGATCGACCATCAAATCAACAAGAACAATCGCCTGTCGCTGAGATACAACATTTTCGACGGGCGCGAGTTGAATCTGCTGGTTGGCGACACATTGGACGGAGGAGGGATCGGCGCGCCGAGCAGCGGCCACGATGCATTCATTCGCGATCAAGATCTAGTGGGAATCATTAATTCGCAGATTTCGCCCAGTCTGGTGAACACGGCTCTCGTGCAATATGCGCGGCGGCACTACAACTTCCCCGGCGTGACGGGACAGCCGAACCTGGACATCCCGAACGATTTGCTGTTCGGCCATAACTTTGGCGTGTTGGACGCAATCTATGAGAGCCGGGTGCAAGCGACGGACTCGGTGGCCTGGGTGAAAGGACAGCATCTTGCGAAATTCGGAGTGGACACAAATTTTATCAATAACTTCGTGATATGGCCGGGATTCACACCGATGCGGATTGTCCTGCCGGGAGTCAATTGTCTGGTGGAGTTCGCCAACTTTGTGAACCCCAGCGCAAACGTGCCTTCGTCCCTGAATCCAGGCGACACGTGTCCCCTGCCACCGGCCCTCGACGGCACACCCATCGTGTTTTGGGGAGCACCGGTGGGTTCAGGGCCAGTAGCGCCGGGATTTGAGCCACCGTCGCTATGTCCCGCGGGGGGTTGCACTCCGAGCAGTTGGACGAACGCCTATTTGCCTTCGCAGGCGGCAGATTTTTCCGAGACATTGAACCATAGCTACTACGGATTCTACGCACAAGATCAATGGCGCATTACTCCGAAGCTGACATTTAACTACGGTCTGCGTTGGGACTTTGAAAAGGGACTAGAAAAGCAGATCAACCCGGACTATCGGGGCTGGCAGCCCAGAGCAGGACTCGCTTACTCACCCGACAGACATACAGTCATTCGCGCGGGATTCGGGATGTTCGATGACCGCTACAATCTTTCCTTCCTCTTTATCACGCAACCGCAGAAGCCGGTAATCATTCCGAATGAAAACCTGCCGGGAATACGAACTGGCGCAAACTCTGCGACGTGGATTTTGAATCAGTTGACGCCCGGGCCGCCGAATCCCGGCGGGCAAGTCATCCTACCAGCGCAGGCTGCTGCGACACTGATTACGACAGGGATGGTGCCGCCGCAATATATCACCGGACCTGCTGGGACGACGGTCACGGCGGGAGCAGGAATGGTCGATCACAATAGCCGAATTCCTTACTCGGAGCAGGCTACTTTGCAGATCGACCGTGAACTTGGCCACGGCCTGGTCATCAGCGCTGGATATCTTTTTGTTTCGGCGCACAAACTCGTACGGGCAGAGGATTTGAATATCTGTCCGCCGACAGGAATTACAACCGCGGCGACAAGCTGTCCAGCGGCCGGCGCACCCCCGCCCGACTGGCCCACCGGAAAGGCCAATTTCAGCGGTGTGCTCTACACCAACTCGGGCCTGCTCTATTTCACCGACAACAGTGGAAACAGCGTTTATCACGGTGGAATGCTTCAGGCTACACAGCACTTGGGGCAATACTTGCGGTTCAATGCGAACTATACATATTCGAAGACGCTGGATGACGGAACGTTTACCACGTTTGTGAGTACTCCGCAGGACCTTTACGACCGGCCACTGGAGCGGGCGAATTCGAACCAGGACATCCGTAATCGTTTTGTCGCCAATTTCACGGCGGATGGGCCGGAGAAATCCCTGGCTCGGAATTTCGAGCTCAGCAGCATCATCACGGCACAGTCAGGACGCCCGTTCACTATGTTTGTGGGCTTCGATGCAAATGGCGATACCAATCCGGTGACGGATCGCGTCGGAGACGCCGCTCGAAACACTTACTGGGGTGATTCGCTGGTCGCATGGGATCTTCGGGTCTCGCGTTACTTCAACTTCCGCGAGCACGACCGGATTGAGTTTGCCGTGGATGCGTTCAATGCACTGAACCGAGCGAACGTCAACGAGGTCACGTCCGTGTATGGAACGTATAACTTCTGCGACGGGGTGGTTCCCAGCCATTATAAGGACGTGGCGTCCGTGGCAGTCGAACACGTGCAAGACACGGGGTGCCCGGCGGGAGGACCTCCGGTTGCCAACCCGCTGTTTGGCGGACCGCGAACGATGTTCAACCCGCGGCAACTGCAGTTCTCGTTGAAATATTCCTTCTAGCAGTTCTGCGCCTGGTGGAGCGGGCAACCGGTCTCGCTCCACATTAAATCAGGAAAAGTACGCTGAGCATGCCTGAAGCGGGCCGCAAAGTGGATTCCCTCCGGAGCAAGAAAACGAATCGCAGAGGATTAACGTACCAAGCCCGTACTGAGCCGGATTAGGTTAGTGCTATGGCTGCATAGCGAGAATGCTGGTGTCAGGCATCTGTAGCGAGGCAGGGCGAAATGGCGATCACGTTCAGGGATGTCCGCAAGATTGCACTGTCTCTTGAGAACGTCGAAGAGGGCAGTTCTTACGGAACCGCGGCATTCAAAGCTGGTGGCAAGTTGCTAGCGCGTCTTCGGGAGGATGGCGAATCGCTGGTTGTGGGGACGACCTTCGAAGAGCGCGAAGAGATGATAGCCGCGGAACCAGAGACTTACTACATCACCGATCACTATCGAAATTATCCGTGGGTGCTGGTTCGACTCTCGCAAGTAAATCCCGAGGCACTGCGAGACCTGCTGAAGAGAGCATTGCGATTGGCCTCCATGAAACGCCGGCACTCATCGATTCGGCGGCGCTCGAAGCAACCTAGCCAGCCAGACAGAGAATAAGAGCAATTTGCCGCTTTGAATTTTAAAGGCTGAAGACGGAAGATGTTGACCGAGTTACTGAAAACTCGAACCCGTCTCTGGATGGCCTAGGAGGTTTTTGCGATGGATGAACGCCAGCGTTATGAGCAGGGAATGAAAACGCGCCGTGCCGTTTTGGGAGACGCGCATGTGGATGCAACGCTAAAGAACAGGAATGAATTCACAGACGCGTTTCAGGACTTCCTCACAAGATATGCGTGGGGAGAGATCTGGAGCAGACCCGGCCTGCCAAAAGAGACGCGGAGCATGCTGACAGTGGGGATGATGGTTGCGCTGAATCGGCCGGACGAGCTGCGCATGCATTTGAGAGCGGCGTTGAACATCGGTGTGACGAAGGAACAGATTCAGGAAGTGTTGTTGCAGTCCGCGCTGTACTGTGGATTGCCCGCCGCGAATTCCGCATTTCATATCGCCAGGGAAGTCATCTCCGAGTATGACCGGTGAACTATTTTCGAGCACGCCGGTGGGCTGAGGGCGGTTCTCTGTGAGAACGCAAATTGGAATTGTAGGGGCGGGGCCGGCCGGGCTTTTGCTTTCCCATCTCTTACACCGGCGGGGGATCGAGTCAGTCGTTCTGGAAGCGAAGAGCCGGCAGCATGTCGAGGAACGGGTGCGCGCAGGGATCCTGGAGCAGGGAACGGTGGATCTGCTGAACGAAACGGGAGTGGGCGCGCGAATGATGCGGCATGGGCTTGTTCATCACGGAATCGAATTGCAATTCGAAGGCAAGCGGCACCGAATCGATTTTCAGGAACTGACCGGCGGCAAGGGAGTGATGGTTTATGCGCAACACGAGGTTTTAAAGGATCTTATCGAGGCGCGCACTGCCGCGAAGGGGCAACTGATTTTCGACGCAGAGGATGTTGCCGTTAGCGGTTTCGAAGGAACAAAGCCCAAGATTCAATTTCGAAAAGATGGCGCAGCGCAGGAAGTGAATTGCGATTTTATCGCGGGATGCGACGGCTTTCATGGAGTGTGCCGGCCCTCGATTCCGGCGGGAGTTTTGAAGGCGTTCGAAAGGAATTACCCGTTCGCGTGGCTCGGAATTCTCGCGCAGGCTCGGCCTTCTTCACGAGAGCTCATTTACGCCTACCATGACCGTGGATTTGCTTTGCTGAGCATGCGTTCGCCAGAGATATCGCGACTTTATATTCAGTGTCGTCCGGAAGAGGACGTAGCCGATTGGCCGGACGAAAGAATCTGGAAGGAGCTACAAGCGAGGCTCGCAACGATCGATGGCTGGAAGCTGGCGGAAGGTCCGGTGATTCAGAAGGGCATCACGGGGATGCGCAGTTTTGTGGTAGAGCCAATGCAATGCGGCAGGCTATTTCTGGCGGGCGATTCGGCGCACATTGTGCCGCCAACGGGGGCGAAGGGTTTGAATCTGGCGGTGGCCGACGTCCGAGTGCTTTCGAGAGCGCTCGTGGAATATTACGCTGCTGGAGAGACGAAACTATTGGATAGCTATTCCGGGACTTGCCTGCGCCGGGTTTGGAAGGTTCAACGTTTTTCCTGGTGGATGACGTCGATGTTGCACCGCTTTTCTGAGGAGAACGATTTTGACCGACGCAGACAGCTTGCCGAGCTGGATTACGTCACGGGTTCGCGAGCCGCTTCTGTTTCGCTTGCTGAAAATTACGTTGGGTTGCCAATGAATTGAGCCGCAGTTTGGGAGAAATTGGAGCTGCTTCCGCGCCATGAGATTGTAAGAAACAGACGAATGGAGCAGCGGCGAATAGAGCGCCGTCGCACAGAGAGGAAAAGATGCTGCCCGAGACGAAGAAATATCAAACGGGATTGGTCATACTTTTTTTCTTCACATGGGGCAGCGTGTTTCTTGCGCGCATGAGCGTTTTGTACCTGGCTCCCTTCTTCGCGCCGGAGTTGCACCTGAGTCACGAGGAAGTCGGGCTGCTGGCATCGGCGCTGGCGCTCGCATGGGCGGGGTCCGGTTTGATTTTTGGAGCGGTTTCAGACCGGATTGGGCGACGGCGCGTGTTGATCCCCACAGTCTTTTTATTTTCCGTACTTACCTGGCTTTCCGGCGTTGCACGATCGTTCGGTGAATTGCTCTTGATTCGAACGATGTTGGGAGCCGCAGAAGGCCCCACTTTTCCGACGATGACGTCGATGATCGAAGCGTCATCGGAGCCGAAGAGCCGTGGACGCAACATTGGAATTGTTGTCAGCGCGGGCGCGCTGGTTGGACTGGCGCTGGCGCCAGTTCTGACGACACAAGTCGCCGCGCGGTTCGGTTGGCGTACGGCGTTCTTTATTACCGGATTGCCCGGAATGATTCTCGGGCTGTTGATTTGGCGATTTGTGAAGGAGCCTGAGGAAGCAAAAGGCACCGGGCCGCACCACGCCAAGCCCTCGTTGAAAGATTATCTGTCGCTGCTTCGGTATCGCAACATGTTGCTCTGCTGTTTGGGTGCGGTTGGTTTTATGACCTGGCTATTTGTGATGCATGTCTTTGCGCCGCTGTATATCACGGAGGTGTCGCAGCGATCCGCGACACTGGCGGGGTTGATTATCGGCGCAGGCGGTTTGGGCGCTTTTATGTGGGGTTGGATCCTCCCATGGATTTCCGATCGAGCGGGGCGAAAGAATACATTAATCTTCGCCGCGATCGTCTCGGCGGCCGCACCGCTCACCTACCAGGTGCCGTTTCTGATTGCTCATCCGTGGCTGATGGCGACCGCTGGATTTCTTGTTAACGGAGGACAGGGCATCGCACCGCTGGTGCTGGTTCTCGTCCCGACAGAAAGTGTTCCCGCAAAATTAGCCGCCACGGCCGTCGGCCTGGCGACTCTGGCTGGAGAAATAGTTGGCGGTGCGATAGCGCCCGCAGTGGCCGGGGCCGCGGCAAATCGTTACGGACTTGCCGCGCCCCTGTGGATCGCCAGTGCGGGAGCAGTATTGGTACTGTTGGCGTCGTTGTGTATGACAGAGACTGCTCCATCGAAGACAGGGTTATTGAAGAGCGGACGAGCTAGCGCATGATCTTAGGCGAAAAGGTGAGGGCAATAAATCAGTTTTTCTTTGGCCCGAAGTATTAACAAACAAAGGAGAAACTGAGATGAGTGACCCAAAGGTGAAACAGCCCGAAAATAGGCTGTTCAGTGGGCAGGTGCAAATCTATTCCGCGTTCCGGCTAAATAGCTGCTCGTTCAGGAAATGTCACAAGGGGCTGCAAATCTTGCAAGAAGAGAAAACCTGCAAAATCTCAGATCCGACCAGGCAAATCAAAAGTGGCAGGACGCCACGCCCCGCTTCTGTAAATACTTCTGGTGATACTCCTCCGCGCGATAGAACGTTGAAGCGGGCGTAATTTCCGTCGCGAGAGGCCTCTTAAACTTGCCGCTTGCTTCCAGCGCCGCGACCGATTTTATCGCAGTCGCTTCCTGCTCCGGTGAATGGAAGAATATCGCGGTGCGGTATTGCGAACCGAAGTCCGGCCCCTGCCGGTTAACTTGCGTTGGGTCGTGGACCTTCCAAAATACATCCAGCAACTGCTCGTAGCTCACTTTTGCAGGATCAAACGTCACCTGAACTACCTCGGCGTGCCCCGTCTCATCCGTGCAAACATCCTTGTAAGTAGGATTCGGCGTTTCTCCGCCGCTATAACCCACGGCCGTATCGATCACCCCCGGCACTTGCTGAAAAGCTGTTTCCACTCCCCAAAAGCACCCCGCGCCAAACATTGCAATTTCTGGCATTTTCCTCTCCTCCGCGAACAGGTGTCCGCCCATGACTTCATTCAATCTCTCATCAATTCGGAACGTTAGATGCCGCACCCCAGCCTTAAGTTTCGGTTACCTACGGCAGCCGATTTTGCTCGATGCTCTCCAAATGGTGTCGCTATCGCGCAGCCGTCTTCGCGGCACGCCCCGTTTCACGGCTAATGCTTTGACGCGCTCACGAAAGTCTTCAATTTTGCCTGCGCTAGAGGCTTATAGGCGCTATTCACCGATGCGGATTGTGTGAACGCCACTTTGGCCTCGGCATTCCTCTTCAAATTGAGCAAAGCAAAGCCCAGACGGTATTGATTTCGCCCATAGCTCCCTTCGTTTGGCTTCAGCAACGGGGCTGCCGCCTCAAAATTCTCAACGGCATGCGCGTTATCCTTTTTTTCGATGTTAACCTGGCCCAAAGCACTGAGCGCCAGCCCTTTTTGCAACGAAACCTGCTGCTGCCACTGTTCGTCGGTTACTCCTTGCGGTTTTTGAGCGCTTCCCAGAAGAGTTATGGCTTTCTTAGCGGAACTCTCGGCCTTATCGAGTTGCTCCCCTTTTTCGCTGTAATAGTCGGAGAACAACAGCAGCATCCCGATGTTGTTCGGGTCCTTGGTTAGCAGTCCGTTGGCCACCTCGAGCATTTTCGGGATGTTCTGCGCTTGCTGGTACGAAGTTGCCGCAACGCCTAGCGCCTGGTTCGCGTATGGCGAGTCAGGAAAGATCTGCGCGAAGTTCGTTAACAGTTCCGCTCGTTTTGCCGGGCTCGGCGTTCGATACTCGGCCATAAAAACAGCTTGCTCGATGTAAGTGATGTTGTCCTTGCTGCCTTCCAGCGTGGCCGCCTTTTGCCGCTGCCATCCTTCCGCCTCCGTACCGGCAGGGGCAGGCAAATCCTTGAACCGTTGCAGAATGCCAGGCAATTTCTCTCCGTACGCCACCACTTTTTCTCCATCGCCCTTTTCGCTCGCCGCGCGGACCATGTTCACGTCGTTCGAAAGGCTGTCGGGATCGAGCGCGAAAAGCTTGTCGCCGTACTCGAATGCCTTATCGTAGTTTTTCTGCGCGATGTAATAATTCACGTATAGATCGTCGGCCACGATCGCCATGTCCCCTTGGCCGAGGCCGGAGGAAAATTTATCGATGAGCGCCAGTTTCTGCGCCGGATCGGATGTCCCGTTGATTTCCGTCAGTGCGTGGTCAGCATCGGAGCCCGCCGGAATTGGCACATACTTGCCAATCTGTTGTCCGTTCGCCGAACCAGCCCCGAAAACGAGCAATCCCACAACCCCGATGAACTTCACAATTCGCTTCATGATGACCTCCACAGGCAGGAAATTGCCAGCATCTTAGCGCCGCTGCGGCCCTTGCGCAAACGAACTTCGCCGGAGATGGCCACAAGATTATCGCGGAGGCCCGCGTCTTCGTTTTCGACTAGAATGTCAAAGTGTCGCTTGGCGAGGAGGGTTTTGTGTCTAAAATAGTGTTGAGTTCCATTTGGCCCGTGCCGAAGCTGACTCTTTGCTTAGCATTCACTGCGTTGCTAGCCGGCAGTTCCGCGCGACGAGCGGCCGCGCAAGGCGCGATGGCCTCCCACGCGATGGATATGCGCGAGGAAGTCCCTCCCGAACAACTGCCTGCTCCGCTGAAACTCACTGGCATCGGCAACGCCCACATTCACATCACCGCAAGTCCCGAAGCGCAGATGTGGTTCGACCAAGGCTTGAACTTGCTCCACGATTTTTGGAACTACGAATCCGAGCGCGCCTTCGAGCAGAGCGTTCGCGTCGACCAGCGCTGCGCGATGTGCTATTGGGGAATCTACCAGGCCGAGAAGTTCAGCCACAGCAACTCCAAATTCTATTCGAATCAGGCATTGGGCAAAGCTCTCAGCCTGAAAAATCACGCCAGCAAAGCGGAACGCCTGTACATCGAGGCGAGCGCCGCTGCCGAGGCTGCCGGCACATCCGAAAAAGAAGACAACAGCACCGAGGATTCAAAGGAAGTGCAAATTTACCGCAAACTGGTGAAGAGCCATCCCAAGGACATGCAAGCGCGAATTTTTCTGGCAGAGGCGCTGTCGGACGGCTACGACGATAACGATCAGCCTCGCGCCGGCCAAAAAGAAGCCTTGACGATCTTGCAAGACATTCTAAAGGAAGACCCGGAAAACTCCGCGGCGAATCATTACTGGATTCACGCCGTCGAACCCAGCCAACACCCCGAGCAGGCCCTCCACAGCGCGGAAATTCTCGGCCGCCTCGCTCCCACTTCCGGGCACATGGTCCACATGCCAGGCCACATTTTCTATCGGCTAGGCGACTATGCTCGCGCGAAAGAAGCCTTTGCCGCTTCGATGAAAGCCGATGAATCGTACATGCAAGCCCAACACGTCCAGGTCGATGACGACTGGAACTATGTCCACAACCTCATGTACGCCATTGCCAACTTGATGGAAGCCGGCCAACTTGAGGAAGCGACCGCGCTCGCCGGCAGATCCAGGGCTGCACGCGGTGAACTCGAAAACACGCTGTACCCCTGGTCGCCTCGCGATGCTATGTCGCGCCTCGATCCGCGCCTGCCGGTCGCGCTCCGCTCCGCCGAGTGGCCCACGGTTCTCTCGCTTCTGAAATCCAGCGAACCTCCAGCGACTCTTCCGAACCTTCAATTCCTCGCACGTCAGCTAACTCAATTCGCCGCCGGAATGCAGGCCCTCGATGATCACGATCTTGCGCGCGCCGAGTCAGCCTCAGCGCAGTTCGACGCCGAACTATGGCGAATCTCCAATCGCTTGAAAGACGAAGAAGACGCCAAAGCCGATGAAAAAGAACAGGTGAAAAAAAAGGAGGATTTGGGACCTCCAAAAATGCGAGTGATGCCAGACGCCAGGCCCAAGCCACTCGTGAGCAATTTATCCATCATGTCCCTCGAGCTCCGCGCGGGCCTGCTGATTGCCAAGAAGCAGACCACAGATGCGAAAAAACTCTACGCGCAAGCTGCGCAAGAAGAAAGAGCTCTCGGTTACCACGAACCTCCTGCCTTCATCCGTCCGGTCGGCGAGACCGAAGCTGCCGCGTTCATGGCCGCTTCGGATTGGACGGATGCAAAGACTGCTTACAAACAAGCCCTCGCCGACCGGCCGCACTCCGGCTTTCCCCTCTACGGCATCGCGTTAGCCAGTGAGCGAGCTGGCGACTCCCCAGCGGCCGCGCTCGAATATACAGACTTCTTGTCAGCCTGGAAATCCGCCGATGGCGATCTTCCGCAGCTCACCCATGCCCGCGCCTACCTCGCCGCCCGCGGCGCGGCTTCGACCGGCAAGTAGCCTCTGGGGCTCGCCTTTCCAGGCGAACTGAAACGTCTGCTACTGGGACATCGAGTTATCCGCAGCCAGACAACTGTTTTGCGTCGGTCGTATTTGAAGTTCTCCAGCAGGGCAGAACGGTGTCCCGGCTAATCAGAAACTGGCCGACGCTTGCAATCCGGAAGCGATGCGTAAGATTTGACCCGCCACGCTTTTCGCGAGACGATGCAAAGTTTGAGCGAGGGGCAAAATTGGATCTAGGTCTACAAGGCCGCGTGGCGATTGTCGCGGCCGCGAGCAAAGGACTAGGCCGCGCGGTCGCGGAAGAGCTGGCACGCGAAGGCGCGAGCGTAGCGATTTGCGCCCGCACGGCATCCGAAATCGAACAAGCGGCGGCGCAGATTCACAAATCAACGGGCCACGAAGTCTTCCATCAGGCCGTCGATGTGACAAATCCCGCGGCCGTTTCCCATTTTGTTGCCGCCGTTGAAGAGCACTTTGGGCGTCTCGATATTTGTGTTACCAACTCCGGCGGCCCACCGTCTAAAC